>JAAUQO010000121.1 GCA_012032775.1 Oscillochloris sp.
CGACGACGGACAACGCTTTGCCACCATGACGGCGGATCTCTGCGGCGACAGCTTCGATCTCATCTTCGCTACGCGCAGTAAGGACCACGGCGGCCCCTGCTTGCGCCAACAGCAGTGCAGATGCCGCGCCAATACCGCGGCCGCTGCCAGTGATGATCGCCACCTGGCCTTCCAGGCTAAACAAGTCATGCAGGTAGCTCATAGATCCCCTCAAAACGTGCATGCAAACACCTGAACATCAAGCCGATCGTTCTGGATGGCATTATACGCCGCCTGCCCCAGGCGTGGGTCGGAGTCGTATCTCAGGGTTGTGCCATGCGCCGAGGACTCTGGCACCAATGTTGCAGTTCTGTTGCCGGCTACGCCGGTACATCAGTGTAAATGCAGTGGCGCGATTCCGTAATCGGCATTCATAGTCAGGAGGATCGGAGCACAATGCATGCTTGACATGAGTAACTGGCCGCTCGTGGCGACAATCGGGGTGTTTGTCGCCGCCGCAATCGTGATCGCCGTGGCCGGTTCACGCCTGGCGATGCTGGCCGACCGGCTCGCCGACCGCACGGGCATGGGCGAGGCGATCGCCGGCGCAGTCTTTCTCGGCGCCAGTACTTCACTTTCCGGCGTGATCACTTCGGTGACTGCGGCTGCCGGTGGATTGCCGCAACTCGCCGTAAGTAACGCCGTCGGCGGGATCGCGGTGCAGGCCGCATTTCTCGCCGTCGCCGATATTTACTATCGCCAATCAACCCTGGAGCATGCCGCCGCATCTCCGGCCGCGATCCTGCAAGGCGCCATGCTTGTTACGCTGTTGGCGCTGCCGATCATCGCCACCACCAGCCGGAATGTCTCGTTCTGGGGCATTCACCCGGCCACGCCGCTGTTGTTTGTCGCCTATGGCTACGGCTTGCGCCTGCTCGCGCGCGCCCGCACCGAGCCGATGTGGCGCGCCGAACAGACCCCCCAGACTCAGAATCAAGACGATCAGGATGAAGATGAAGACGGCAAGGCGCAAAGCACGACCCGCATGTGGCTGCTCTTTGCGCTGAATGCCGGGCTGGTTGGTGTCGCCGGTTATGTCATTGCCCGCAGCGCCGGCGCAATCGTCGCCCAGACCGGACTGACGCAGTCGGCTGTCGGCACTGTCTTTACCGCCGCTTCAACCTCGCTGGCCGAGCTGGTTACGCTTCTGGCGGCCGTGCGGCGCGGCGCCCTTACCCTGGCCGTAAGTGATATTGTCGGCGGCAACTCCTTCGATGTGTTGTTTATCGCCGTGAGCGACATCGCCTTCCGGCCGGGGTCGATCTACCACGAATTGAACGATCAGCAGATCTTCTGGATGGGTGTAACCATTCTGCTCAACGGCATTCTCTTGATGGGATTGATCCGCCGTGATCGCCGCCAGATCATCACCGCCGGGCCGGAAAGCTGGCTGGTGATCCTGCTCTACGCCGGAGCGGTCGGGTTGTTGTTCTTCGGCGGTGGGTAACTCAGTTGCGCCATGCATCACGGGGTTGTCTCAGCCGGCTCAATATGCGACAATCAAGTGCGGTTGTGTGTGTGATCAGGCAGGCTGATGGAGGCGCGCCATGAGTGGGCGGCAGGAATATCTGGGCGAGCAGATCTGGGAGCGCCTGGTGCAGACGAGTGGCCCGCTGACTGATGCTCGGCAGTATGATGACGCAGCCCTGCGGGCTGCCATCGGCGAGTTGCGGGTCGTATGTCTGGAATGGGCCAGCGACGGCTACGCCGGCAAGTATATCTGGCTCACTGTCATCGCCGGTTCCGATCACGATCTCGCGACGATCAGATACGGCGTCGCTCATGGTCGGCGCTGGCAGACGGTTGTTTTCGCCCGGCCGTTGCAACTCAGCGACGCCGAACGCGCCGCGCTGGCCGATTGGTCTGCCTTCAGTTGGGAACATCTCGCTGAAATACCGGATCTCCCTGAAAATGAAACGCGAGCACATCCATGACGAATCCATCAACTTCAGCGAAAGATCATGCCAAAGCCGGGTTGATCCTGGCCCTGCGCCGCTTTATCGCCCGCCAGCACCTGGTTGCTCAGGCGCTCAAAGATCTCGGCGTGCATCTGGACGATCTGGCGACACATGGATCGGCCGCGTGGCAGATCCCGGCGGCAGAATATCTGGAGTCCGTGCGCGCGTATGCGCAAACGGTGCTGCATGATCCGACGATGGAAATGTACTATGTCTTGCGCCGGGCGCAAAGCCGGGCGCTGCCGCAGACCGGCACCTGGCACGACTGCGATGGTCAGCTCTGGACGTACTTTTTGCATGGCAAGGGCTGTGAGTTGCGCAACCCGCAGACCGCTGAAGCGATCGATTGGAACAGCCCGCATCTCCAGCGCTTCGACCTGTACTTTTTCAGCGCGCATCTGGCCTGGCAACTGGAGCAAGCGCCGTATCAGGCCGAATTGGCCCATCTGCGGGCGCACATTGCTCAGGGCGATTTCACGCAGGAAGTGCGCACATTGCTGCGCGAACTGACGGAGCGGGCGTCCTGACGCCGAACCGTGAGATCGCGGGCGAAACCGGCTAAGAAGCGGCCCGGGCTGTCGCAAGCCGCAACCACACAATCGACTCCAGGCGCCTGGAGTCGATCACCGTGCCTTGCTCCAAAACAAACATTGTTCGTAAAGCAGTGCTCTGGTACAGACTTTGCTACCCCCTAGGCATACCACATGCATTGGGGCTGTGGGAGCGCGCCAACGGTGGCGCGTTCCCGCCGCCTGCAAGGAACATGTCATGCCTCAGATACCGATCGATGCGCCGATTCTTACCCGGCGTGATCTGCTCCGTCTCCTTGGTGCTGGCGCCGGTGTTGCGATCAGCGGCTCATTAGCCGGTTGCGCCGAGAATCCGCTCTGGGTGCGCCAACCCGTTACTGCCGTCGATTCCTGGCACAATGGCGCCTGTCGTTTCTGTGGTACCGGCTGCGAAGTGCAGATCGGCATCCGCGACGGGCGCGTTGTTGATGTCCGCGGCCACGAATACGGCCACAACCGCGGCCGGCTCTGCATCAAGGGGATCGTCAACCGCGAGATCCTCTACGTCCGCGACCGCGCCACCACGCCGCTGATCCGTGAGAACGGCGCATTGCGGCCGGCAAGTTGGGACGAGGCGATGGATCTGGTCGCTACGCGCTTCCGCGAAAGTCTGGATCAATTTGGCCCAACAAGTGTGGCGTTTTACGGCAGTGGTCAGCTTTCGACCCAGGAGAGCTACACTGCCTCGAAATTGTTCAAGGGCGGCTTTCGTTCGAACAATGTCGATGGGAATCCGCGCCTGTGTATGGCTTCGGCGGCCTTCGGCTATGTCTCGACCTTCTTCAAAGACGAGCCGATGGGCTGCTACGAAGATATCGACTACGCCGACACCTTCTTCATCACCGGATCCAATACCGCCGAGTGTCATCCGGTGGTTTGGGAACGAATCCTGGATCGCAAACGTCGTGCGCCCGAAACCTTCATCATCGTGGTTGATCCGCGCCGCACCCGTACCGCTCGCGCAGCCGACATGCACCTGGCGATCCGCCCTACCACCGATGTGACGCTTTACAACGCGCTGTTGGCTGAGTTCATCCGGCGCGATTTCGTCGATCAAGACATGCTGGCGAACTACCTGAAGTTCCGCCAGGGCCAGGAAGATCGCGCATACGCTGATTTCATCGCGCACCTCGAACCATACACACCGGAGTTCGCCGCCGATGTGTGCGGGATTGCGCCCGACGACATCCGCGAGGCGGCCGATCGCTTCGCCGCTGCACCCGCCAGTATGTCGCTCTGGACCATGGGTATCAATCAGCAATTTCAGGGTACGGCCGCCAATCGCCTGCTGATGGCGATGCACTTGATCACCGGCCAGATCGGCCGGCCCGGCGCGACGCCGTTCTCGCTGACCGGCCAGCCCAATGCCGGCGGCGGGGTGCGTGATGCCGGTGCGCTCGCCCACACCTTACCCCATGGTCGCTTGATCGCGAATGAGCAGCACCGCCGCGAGGTTGAGGCGATCTGGGGGATTCCCTTCGGCACGATCGACCCGACCCCCGGCTACGATACGGTTGCGCTCTTTCAGGTCATGGAGCGCGGCGATGTGAAGTGCTGCCTGGTGATGTGTACCAACCCGGCCCAATCATTGCCGAACCTCAATCGCTACCGTCCGGCGATGGAAAAGACCTTCCTGGTCGTTACCGATTCCTTTCACCCGACCGAGACGACCGAACTGGCTGATGTGGTATTGCCGACGGCGATGTGGGCTGAGAAAGACGGCGTTTACAGCAACTCCGAGCGGCGCTATCACCGCACGCCCAAGCTGGTTGAGCCGCCCGGCGCGGCCCGCAGCGATTTCGCGATTCTGGTTGATTTCGCCCAACGCATGGGCTACGGCGACCTGATCAAAGACCAGACGCCCGAGGAGATGTGGGAAGAGTACCGGCTCACGTCGGAGGGCACAGCCTACAACTTCGCCGGGATCACGTCGGCGCGGCTGCGTGACGAGCCGGGAATCCTCTGGCCCTGCCCCGATGTTGCGCATCCCGGCACTTGCCGGCGCTATGTACCGGGCGAAGATCCGCTGGTCGAGCATCCCGAACGACGGATCGATTTCTATGCCTCGCCCGACGGCCGGGCCGTGGTCTGGCTGGAAGATCAGGCCGAGCCGCAAGATCCGCGCGACGAACAGTACCCGCTGATCCTGACCACCGGGCGGGTTCTGGAGCACTGGCACACCATGACGATCACCGGGCGGGTGCCGAAATTGGAGCCGCTGGAGCCGCGTTTTTTACAGATCAACCCGCGCGACGCCCGCGAATTCGGGATCGTGAATGAAGTCGAAGTGACGGTGCAGAGTCGCTACGGCGCGGCCGATTTTGTCGCTCAGGTAACCGATGATGTGCGGCCGGGCGTGGTATTCGCGACCTTCCACTCAGCGCGGCACCTGGTGAACCAGGCCATGCGCGACACCGTCGATCCGATTTCGAAGGAGCCGGAGTACAAGGCGAGCGCCGTCTATGTGCGCGCGAAGTGAGGAATCTATGCAGCAGCAAACTCGAAACGGCCGCATCTGGATCATTTTTTCGCGCATTGTTGCCGTGATCATCGCCCTGATTGCGACCACCGGGATCGCCTATGCGGCCGGCGGCGAAGGTATCAGCGAGGGTGCGATTGTGCGAATCGCCGGGATCGCGGCGGTTGCCATCGCAATTGTGTTGCTGATCCTGACCGAATTCGTGTTTCGGCAGCGCGTCAGTCGCGGCACGTATCATTGGGCCATGCTTGTGGCGCTGTTGTTGCTGCCGTCGATCGGTTTGCTCGGCGGCGTAACCACCGTGTTCGAAGAAACCAAAACCGTTGCCTCGTGTAGCACCTGCCATGTGATGCACGACTTTGTCGCAGATATGCAGAACCCCGAGAGTGCCTCGCTGGCCGCACGGCACTTTCAAAATCGTTGGATCCCCAACAATCAGTGCTACGCCTGCCACACTACCTACGGCGTGCATGGCACGATCGAAAGCAAACGCGACGGACTGCGCCACTGGCTGATGTATGTCACCGACACATATCCGGATGTCATCCAGTTTCGCGGTAGCTACCCGAACTCATCGTGCCTGAGTTGTCATAGCGGTACGCCGGTGTTCAGTGCCGTCGCGAGCCATCAGGCTCTCGATCAACAATTGCTGGCCGACGAAGTTGCGTGCGCAACCTGCCATGGCCCGCCCCATCCGACCCCACCCGAACGACAGACGGCTCAGGAGGAGGAATAATCATGGCGAAGATCTACCCGGCGAAAAACACCAGATCCACTCCGCCGTCCGACATGCAGCCCGTCGTCGGCCCTGAGCCGACCAATCGCCTGCTCCGCCTGGCCGTGATCATTGCGCTGATCGGATTGGTGTTGCTGGGCCTTTTCCTGGTTTTCGGCTTTTTGCCCTGGACGGTTGGTTTAGGTATGTTTGTCGGCATGCCGTTGCTGGGCCTGGCAATGGTGATCTACCTGATCGCCGTGGTGGTTGATCTGCGGCGCCGGGGAGCGTTATAAGCCAGGCGCGGTGGGCCTGATGGGGTGCGGGCCTTGTTTATGCTCGGGGCGCCGACCGTTCTTGATGCCCCTGGTGTTGGAAGGGATCTGCGCGCTGCCCGGCGCAAACTTGCCGCTGCCTTGCCGATTGCGTTTTGTGGGCGTTTCGGGCCGCCGGCCCGTAAGGATTCTGTCTCTACCGACGTTCTAGTCCCCACCAGACGCATGAATCGAGGCCGGAATCCGGCTGCGTGGTACAATCAGCGGTGATGAGCAGTATACGCCGATTGATGCGTTGGCCGCAGCTTGGAGTACGCTACCGCGATTATTTGCGGTTGCGCATGCTGCCGCGCCGCCAACCGGCCCGGGTGCGGTTTTGCGGCCGCGTCGTCCATATCGCCGACCCGATCGATTTTCTCACCATGGTTGATCATATTTTCCAGCGCAAAATCTACGATTTTGTGGCTGGGCCGGCGGTGCGGATCATCGACGGCGGTGCGAATATTGGGGTTGCGAGTTTGCGCTTTGCCATGCGCCATCCGGCAGCGCACATTACCGCTTTCGAGCCGGATCCGCAGTTGTTCGCGCTGTTGCAGGCGAATCTGGCGACATTTGGGTTTCAGCAGGTCGAGGCGGTGCAGGCGGCTTTGTGGACCCATGCCGGGCGCTTGCCGTTCACCCCCGATGGCGGCCTGGGCGGGCGCCTGGCGCAGTCGGCCAACACGGCGAGGGTGCAGATTCCAGGTGTGCGGCTGCGCGATCTGCTTGATGATCCGATCGATCTGTTGAAGCTCGATATCGAGGGCGCCGAGACGGTGGTGTTGCAGGATTGCGCCGATCGGCTGACCAATGTGCGGCGGCTGTTTGTGGAGTATCACGGGCGACCCGAGGCGCCGGAAACGTTTCCAGCATTGCTGGCGCTGCTGGCGGGGGCCGGGTTCCGGTTGTTTGTGCAGTCTGAATACGGGCCGGAGGCGCCGTTTCTGGCCCGGCCCCTGCGCGGCGGTTTCGATCAGCAAGTGGCGATCTTCGGCATCCGCGATGCAGCACAGTGATTGCAGCACATGATGTTTCGTACCATACGCAGAGTAGCCCGGCGGTTTGGGCTTGAGATCGCCGGCGCACGGCCGGAAACCTCGGCGGCGTTGCGGATGCAGTTGTTGCTGCGCACACGGCGGATCGATCTGGTGCTTGATGTCGGCGCCCACCGCGGCCAGTACGGGCGCTGGCTGCGTGAGATCGGGTATCGTGGGATGATTGTGTCGATCGAGCCGCAGCCACAGCTTCAACCCGTGCTCGTACGCGGCGCCCGCCACGATCCGCAGTGGCGCGTTTTGCCGCCGCTGGCCCTCGGCGATCACGACGGGAGCGCCGAGTTGCATCTGGCGGCGAATGAGGAGAGCAGTTCGCTGGCCGAGATGTTGCCGGCCCATCGGGTAGCGGCGCCGCAGGCGAGCTATGTCGGGATGACGCCGGTGCAAGTCCGACGCCTCGACAGCCTGGCGCCGGCCTTGCTCGGCCAGGCCCAGTCGCCGCTGCTGAAGTTGGATGTGCAGGGTTACGAGGCGCGTGTGCTGGCTGGTGCAGCGCGCAGTTTAGCGCAGTTCAGCGCCTTGCAACTGGAGGTGGCGCTGACGCCGCTGTATGCCGGTGAGCTGACCCTTGGCCCGATGCTGGCCGACCTGGAGCGGCGTGGTTTTGGCTTGCATAGCCTGACGCCCGGCTTCAGCGATCGGCGCGATGGCCGAACGCTCCAGGTTGATGCTTTGTTTGTGCGGTTGTGATGCGGATTGCTCACGTAAGTTATTCCGATGGTCGGCCGGCGCTTATGCGGCGGCCTACCGGTTGCACCGCGCCTTACGGGCGGCTGACGCCGATAGCTGGATGCTGACGGCTCAGGCAACCCGCGGCGACGAGCGGGTGATAACACCGCGTGGCCTGCGCCGTTTGTGGCAGCGGGCGGCGCTGCCGATCGATCAACTGCCGGGACGCCTGGCCGGTGCAGTCGGGTTTACCAGCGGTTGGACGCCGGCAGGCTTGCCGGGGCGCGTGGCGGCCCTTGGGGCCGAGATTGTGCATCTCCATTGGACTGTCGGCATGGCGGCGGTGCATGAATTACCGCAGTTGCGGCGCCCCCTTGTCTGGACGCTCCACGACCTCTGGCCACTGACCGGCGGCTGTCATTATCCCGGTACGTGTGCCGGATTCACTGCCGCGTGCGGTCATTGCCCGTTGTTGCGCGGCGACTACGCCCACGATCTGAGTTGGCGGATTCGGCGGCATAAAGCCGGATACTGGGCGGATGTGCCGCTGGCCTTTGTGGCGCCGAGTCGCTGGATGGCCGAGCAGATCCGGCGCAGTTCGCTGTTCGGCGGGCATCAGGTTTCAGTCATCCCCTATGGCTTTGATCTGCAGGTATTCCGGCCGCAGGTGCGTGCGGCGGCGCGGGCGCACCTTGGCTTGCCGCCGGAACGCAAGATTGTGTTGTTCGGCGCGATCCGGGCCGAAGCCGATCCGCGCAAAGGCTTTGATCTGCTTCAGGCGGCTGTGGCCCACCTGGCACATAACGCCGCTGCGGACACGATCGATCTGGCGCTGTTTGGATCGCATGCGCCGCCGCCCGAGCTTGGCTTGCCGGTACATAACTTCGGCCCGATCGGCATGATGCGAAACTGGCGCAACTGTATGCCGCCGCCGATGTGTTTGTGGCGCCCTCGCGTGAGGATAATCTGCCGAATACCGTGGCCGAAGCCCTGGCCTGTGGCACGCCATGTGTCGCCTTTGCGGTCGGCGGCATCCCCGACCTGATCATCCCCGGCGAACGGGGTTACCTGGCGCAGCCCCATGATCCGCAGGATCTGGCGGCCGGAATCGCCTGGGTGCTGGCGGATTCTGCTCGCCACGCAGCCTTGTCGGTCGCCGCCCGGCGTTTCGCCGAGGCCGAGTTGGCCGAGGCCGTGACGGCGGCGCGCTACCTGGATCTGTACCGCCGGCTGTATGAGGCACGCCAATGAAGCGAACGCCGTTGGCCTCTGTGCCGGCCTGGAATGCGTATGCTGCGGTCGGGAATCTGCCTGCGCCAATCATCAATGAGCCGGCGCTGCCGCTGGTAAGTATTGTGACGCCTTCGTTTAATCAGGGCCGCTTTATTGCGGCAACTGTCAGAAGTGTGTTGCAGCAGGATTACCCGAATATCGAGTATTGGCTGATCGACGGCGGCAGCAGCGATGAGACATTCGACGTGCTGGCGCAATTCGCCGGGGATGCGCGCCTGCATGTGATCCGCGAGCCGGATCGCGGGCAGGCCGACGCGATCAACAAGGGTTGGGCCAGATGCCATGGCGATGTGCTGGCCTGGCTGAATAGCGACGATGAGTTGTTGCCCGCTGCGATCCGAACCCAGGTTGCGGCGCTGAATGCAAACCCGGCGGCCGCTGCGGTATACGCCGATGCGCTCTACACCGATCCGGCCGGAAAGCCGATCCGGCCTTTGTATGGCCGGCCGTACCATCCCTTAACCTTGCTGCGCTTGGAGATCCCGGCCCAGCCGACGGTGTTTTTGCGGCGTGAGGCCGTGGCGATGCTTGGGCCGCTCGACATAACCAGGCGCTACAGCATGGACAGCGACTACTGGGCGCGTCTGGCCCGCCACGCACCAATGGCGCAGACACAGGCCCTGGTGGCGACCTACAGGCTCCATGGCATGTCGAAAACCGTGCGCAGCCCGGCCGGATTTTACGACGAGTGGCTGGCAATTGCGCAGCGCTTCTTTGCCGCGCCGGGCCTTCCGGACGCGCTGCGGGATGCACGGGCGGCAGTGCTGGCGGACATTTATGCGGCAATGGCCAACCTGGAGGCGCAGGCGGGCCGATTCGGCAACACGCTGCGCTACCTGGCTTATGGGCTGAGCCTGGCCGGGTTACGCCCACGCATGCTGAAATTGCCGCTCACACTGCTGGATCGGCTGCTGCCGTTGGGCCTGGCCGGGCGAGCCGGGACACTGTGGGGATCGATCCGTCGGAGAAGGAAGACTGCTTGGGATTCGTAGCTGCGATCCGTGCGCGCTGGGCGGGATTCCTGGCCCGCCCCGATCTCCAACGGGTCGTGCGAAACATCGCATGGCTCCTGCTCGACCGCCTGGTGCGCCTGGGCGGCGGGTTGTTGATCGGGATCTGGCTGGCGCGTTATCTCGGCCCGGCCGGTTATGGCGTCTATGCCTATGTGATCGCCCTGAGCCTGATCTTCGGGATCGTCGCGACCCTGGGGCTCGACCAGATTGTGGTGCGCGAGTTAGTACGCAACCCCGCCGCAGCGCCGCAGATTCTCGGCAGCGCCGCCGGATTGCGTTTGCTCGGCGGGATTGCGGCATGGGCCTTGCTTCCGGCAGCGGTGATCCTGCTGCGGCCGGGTGATACAGCGGCGGTGCAACTGGCATTCTGGATCGGCATAACCGCGCCGTTGCAGGCATTAACGGTGATCGATCTGTGGTTTCAAGCCCGGGTTGCTTCACGTAACACCGTGGTTGCGCGTAACATCGCCTTTGGCTTGACGGCAGGGTTGAAGATCTGGCTCATCGTCAACAGCGCGCCATTGCCGGTTTTTGGAATAGCGGTGGCGGCGGAGGGTGTGTTGGGGGCGTTGTTTCTCTGGTTGGCCTACCGGCGCAGCGGCGAGTTTGTGGCCCGCTGGCGTGTGCAGCACAGCCGGTTGCGCCAACTGCTGAGTGATAGCTGGCCGCTGATCTTCTCGGGATTGCTGATCACACTGTATTTGCGGATCGATCAGGTGATGCTGGCGCAGATGGTGGATGATCGCGCATTAGGCATTTACTCGGCGGCGGTGCGGCTATCCGAGGCGCTGCCCCTGATACCGGCCGCGATTATCAGTTCGATCTACCCGTCGGTTGTGGCGGCCCGTGAGCGCAGCGAGGAGCTGTTTCTCGCCCGGTTGCAACAGCTCTACGGATTGGTGGCGGCGTTGGGATATGCCATGGCGTTGCCGATCATTCCGCTGGCGCCATGGTTGATCGAGTTTCTGTTGGGGCCGGAGTATGTCGAAGCTGCGCCGGCGCTGATTGTTTTAAGCTGGGCGGCGCTTTTTAGTGCGTTGGGCCTGGCGCGCAGCACGTACCTGAATAGCGAGAACCTGGCCCGCCTGCATGTGCTGACGGTTGCGCTGGGATGTGGACTGAATATCGGCTTAAACTGGTTGCTGATTCCGCGTTGGGGCGGCTACGGCGCGGCCTGGGCATCGTTGTTCGCCTACTGGATGGCGGCCCACGGCTCGTGCTACCTGATCCCGGCCCTGCGACCGGCCGGGGCGATGTTGACACGGGCGCTGCTGCGGCCGAAATTCTGGTAGTACCTATGGATGCACAACTCTCCGTCGCACAGCGGATTTTTCGCTTTGCCGCCCGCTTCGAGCCGATCGCATGGCTGAGTTTTCCGGCCCGCATGTTGTTGCGCGGCTATGGCCGCTATCTGCCGGCATGGCTGGCTTCATTGCGGCCAGCTATGGCCCAACGATCGCCACAACCCTGGCTGGTGTTCAGTGCAACGGAATATCTGGAAACCTTTCCATTAGCCGGCAAGCAGGTGTTCGAGTATGGAAGCGGCGCATCGACGCAGTATTGGCTGCGCCGCCGCGCCCGCGTGATCAGTATTGAACATGACGCGGCCTGGTACCAACAGGTGCGCCGGCGAATCCCGGCTGCGGCCGGGTTGGATTACCGCTTCGTGGCGCCCGAACCCGATAGCGCCGATGCTCCGCCGCGTGATCCGGCTGAACCGGCGGATTGTGTTTCGGCCCATTATCCGCAGGATCGACTGCGCTACAGCGCCTATGTGGCTCAGATCGATGCGCTGCCCGATCGCAGCCTGGATCTGGTGCTGGTGGATGGTCGGGCGCGCGCCGCATGCCTGGTGCGGGCGGCGCCGAAAGTACGCCCCGGCGGACTCCTGATTCTGGACAACTCGGATCGTGGGTATTACACGGCCCGCGTCGGCGCTGCCCTGAGCCGGTATGAAGCGCTGATCTTTCGCGGGCCGGCGCCGCAGGCTCCGATCTTCTCTCAAACCACAATCTACCGCTGTATTGCTTGAAGCACGAGATCACATGGATATTCCGATTGTGCTAATCATCTACCGGCGGCCCGACACGACGGCGCAAGTTCTTGCGGCGTTGCGCCCGCTGCGCCCGGCCCGCCTGTTTGTGGTGGCCGATGGGCCGCATCCGGATCGACCGGCCGACCAGGCGCGCGTGACGGCGACGCGTGACCTGATCGAGCGGATCGAGTGGCCGTGCCGGGTCGATCGCATCTATGCCGAGGTGAACATGGGCCTGCGCCGGCGGGTCGAGAGCGGCTTGCATGCCGTGTTCGATCAGGTCGAGCGGGCGGTTATTTTGGAAGACGATTGTATCGCCGATCCGCACTGGTTTCGTTTTGCCCAAGAATTGCTCGATCGCTATGTCGCAGCGCCGAGCGTGGGCCTGATCTCGGGGATGAACCCCGATTTACGCCGCCGTCGCCCCGAATCGGCGAGTTACTTTTTTTCGCGTTACACCTTCTGCTGGGGCTGGGCGACATGGCGACGGGCCTGGCAACACTACGACGGCGCCATGGCCGATTGGCCGCAGCTACGGGATTCAGGCTGGCTGGAAACCCAACTGCGCGATCGGCGGGCGGTGCGTTTCTGGCGCCGGGTGTTTGATGCCGTCTATGCCGGTGCCGTGGACTCGTGGGCCTATCGCTGGACGTACAGTTGTTGGCGGGCGGGGATGCTCGGGGCGGTTCCGGTGGTCAACATGGTGTCGAATGTGGGGTTCGGCAACCAAGCGACCCATACGACGGCGGCCCATAGCCCCTTTGCCGCGCGACCGCGTTCGGCGCCGGCTTTTCCGCTCCGGCATCCACCGGCAGTTGTAGTGGATCGGCGCCGTGATGATTATTTTCAGCGCACGCTGTACGACCCGCGCCTGCCCACTCGCATCCTCTGGCGGTTGCAGCGCCTCTTGCGACGCTCCTAACTACAACTAAAGTTGGATCTTTGCTACGACAGTTCCTAGGACTGGAACAGTGCTTCATGCGGCAACGTCGATCAGGTGAGTCTCGCAAATCCGGTTGCGAGCGTACAACCTGAACCGCTCCGTCTGTGATACGTAGACCGCCGGTTCCGCGCTGCACGCAACACTCGGATCTGCCGCGACACATCTGCTGTCGTATGCCTGTGCAGAATGGAGTTTGTCATGAACCGTTATCCAGCTTTGAAGCTGTTTTTGCGCCGCACGACGATCGCGCTGCTTGCGCTCTTTATCTTTGTGATGCTGGCCGCAAATGCCCGTATCATGCCCGCCGGCGCTGCTGCCGCCTTTGAAACACCGCCGGCAACCCCGACGGCCCAGCCCTCGGATGCGTTGCCGCCGGAGGCCCGCGCCGCCCTGGATGCCTTTCTGGCGGCCGAGGGCGCCGGGTTGGCGGCGAGTGCTGCTGATGCGCCTCAGTCCCTGAGCAACAGCTTTACCTACGTCCATCTGCCGACGTTGGATCAGGCTCGGCGCACACCGGGTGGCGCACCGCCGCCGACCGTTACGCCGACGACGCGGCCGACTGAGGAGCCGACCGAGGAGCCGGAGCCTGAAACGGCTGATGTGGCGGTGGTCTTGTGGGCTGATCCGAGCATTCGGGTTGTGCGTGGCGGCACATTCAGCCTGGATGTTCGCGTGCGCAACCATGGCGAAGGGCGGGCCGAGCAGGTGACGATTCGCGTGCCTTACCGGCGCGATCAATTCACCCTGCTCGACGGCCGGTTCGACCGCAGCAAGGGCGATTGGGTGAGCAATATCGGCGACAACACCATCACGATCACATTCGGCAGCCTGAGCGCCGGTAAGGAGCGCAGCGGCAAGCTGACCTTCCGTGCCGCCGCCAACTTGCCTAACGACACAATCCTTGATCTGAAGGCGCGCTATGGTTGGAGCGATGCCGGCGACGGTGCGAACGAGGTGCGTAGCAACTGGATGCCGCTGTTGGTTGGCGCCGGGAACGCCAATGCCGCATATGTCTGGGCGGCGGTCAACCCGACCAGTGCCAGGGCGTTTGGTCCGTTCCGCTTCCAGAGCAATCGTTTCCTGCCCGGCGAAACCGTGGTGGCCTGGATGAATACGCCCTGGGGCGTGCAACCGCTGGCGCTACGCGACACCGCTGATGCACTCGGCGCCGTGACAATGACCTACCAGGACACAAAACTGCCGGCCGGCAGCTACCAGATGGTGCTCTACGGCCAGCGCAGCAAACTCACCGGCGTCGTCTCATTCACCGTTGTGCCATAAGTGGCTGCGGCTGGGGTTCGGCAATATCGCCGAACTCCAGCCGAAAAAGTGGTACCATAGTCGCTCAGTGTTCTCAGCCATAAGGAACAAGCGATGCGACTGATTACCTATCGTGAGGGAAGTCTCGATCGGGTGGGGGCATTACGCGGCGCAGAAGTCGTCGATCTGAGCGATCTAGCTACCAATATGCTGGCGCTGATCGACGGCGGTTCGGCGGTATTGGAGGCGGCACGGACGCGTGTGGCGACCGCCGAACGCACGACGCCGCTCAGCAGTGTTACGTTGCGGGCGCCGATCCCGCGTCCGCGTAAGAATATCATCTGCCTGGGCATGAACTATGCCGCCCACGCGATTGAGTCGCTGCGGGCCAAAGGCTTGCCGGAAAAACTGCCCGACCACCCGGTTTTCTTCACCAAGGCGCCGACGGCGGTTAATCATCCTGAGGCGATGGTGCCGCTCTTTCCTGAGTTGTCGCCGCAGCGCGATTGGGAAGTTGAATTGGCGGTGGTGATCGGGCGTACGGCCAGCCGGTTGACGCAGGCCAATGCGCTGGGGCATGTCTTCGGCTACACCATTTTGAATGATGTCAGCGCCCGCGACTTGCAGACTCGCCACCAGCAGTTCTTTTTCAGCAAGAGCCTCGACGGCTCGGCGCCGCTGGGGCCGTGTATCGTTACCACCGACGAGATCCCCGACCCACACGCACTCGGGATTCGGTTGCGGCTAAATGGCGAGACTGTCCAGAACTCGCGGACGAGCGACATGATCTTCGATATCCCGACCAGCCTGGAGATTTTTACCAGTGGTGTGACACTGGAGCCGGGCGATATTCTCGCCACCGGTACGCCCGAGGGTGTCGGCATGGGCATGACGCCGCAGCGCTGGTTGCAGCCCGGCGATGTGATGGAAGCTGAGATCGATGTGATCGGGGTGCTGCGTAATCCAGTGGGATGATTTGTGATCGTGCGAAGGGCGGCGATTGTGTGAACGGGCGAAGGATTGCGCATAGTGCAATCCTTCGCCCGTACTGCTATTTTTTGAGCAGATTGCGGAGCGCCGGTTCAAGTTTGCTGTAGTGAAAGCTATAGCCGAGGCTCATGGCTTTTTCGGCAGCACGCGCTGTCCGGTTGTCACGAGGTCGGCCATTTCGCCCAGAGCGACCCGCAGCGCGGCGGCGGGCACCGGCATCCACGCCGGCGAGCCCATCACTTTGCCCAGAACACTACTAAATTCGCGGTTGGTCAGGGGTTCGGGGGCGGTTGCATTGATCGGCCCATGCGCCCGCTCATCATCAAGGCCCAGCAGGTAGATCCCGATCAAGTCGGCGAGATGAATCCACGAGTAGTACTGGCTGCCCGGCAGCACCGGCCCGCCGGTGAAGAGTTTGAAGGGCAGCATAATCTGCGGCAAGACGCCCGAGTTTGCGTCGAGCACCAGACCGGTGCGTACGCGCACTACGCGCACGCCATGCTCTTCGGCGGCGGCGGCTTCGCGTTCCCAGGCCACACACACCTGGGCCACAAAATCATCAGCGGCAGCCGCATCCTCGCCGAGCGCAGTTGCGTCGCGGTGGCCGTAATAGCCGATTCCCGAAGCGCAGATCAGCGTTTCTGGGCGTTGTTCCGCTGCGGCAATCGCCGCCACGATCCCACGGGTTCCGATCTCGCGGCTTTCCAGGATCGCTCGTTTCTGCTCGTCGGTCCAGCGTTTGCCGAACAAACCCTCCGAGATCGACTCGCCGGCAAGATGGATTACCGCGTCGGCGCCGTCGATGGCGCTGAACCACGCCCCGCTTTCCGACGGCGTCCAGGCAACATAATCGGCTGCGCCGGGCAATTTTGCGCGGGCCGTGTCCGGGCTGCGTGAAAAAACAACCACCTGATCGCCGCGCTGCATCAAGGCCTCGGCTAACTTCCGTCCAATCAGTCCGGTCGCGCCGGTGATCACAATTCGCTTACGGTTACTCATAGATCAATCGTACCATGGCTTCTTGTGGTGGTGATGGATTGCCCGCAAAACATCACCAATGAACCTGCGCTGACATTGGTTAATAAATAGTTGGGACGATTGTACGGCTAGGCGCCGGCAGTTGCCCGTGGTACACCGAACACAGGAATTGTTTACCTGGAGGATCCATGCGTCGCAGCTTGCAATTGTTGGTGGTATTCCTGGTATTGGTCGGCGTGGTGCCGGGCCTTGTTCGGGGCGCCGATGAGACCGTGGTGTACTTGCCGCTGCTGGCCAATCAGCCCGAGCCGATCTACGCCTTGGGGCCGGAACAACTCGGGGTGGCCTTGCCGGTTGCGACAAAGCCGGCGGCGTTTTTCGCCGATCAGGTAGCGGAGCCGGGCGGCAAGTTGGCGATCTGGCTACCGCCGGGCAGGCCGTTTGTGCGCGGCGCATTCTTTCTGAACGGCTCGCTGCTTAAACCGAATCCAGGCGATCCCGACTGGCGCAACGAAGTGGCTCAGACGCGCTTGTTCGCCGCCCGACAACTGGCCTCGCTCTGGAATTTCGCCTTGATCACCGGCGATGTCTGGGATATCCCCGAACCGGCCGCGCATCTCGACGGCGCACTCAACCATTGGGCGACGACCCTTAACCGGCCGGAGTTGGCGCATGTGCCGTTGGCGATCGACGGTGGCTCGCGCTTCAGCAACTTCTGCCGAAAGCAGGCCGCCGAGCATTTTCCCGGTCGAATCCTCGCCTGCACAATCATTGTCGCTGGTGCGGCAACCACCAGCGCTGCCAATCGCACCGTGCCGAGTATGGTTGTGGTTGGCGAGCGCGATCGCGGTGCTGAGATCATCGCCAAGAGCGTGATACCGAACCGGGCGAGCGGCAGTTTGTTGGCGGCGGCGCTGATGTGGAAGATCGATCATAAGTGCGACCGCTGCCAGGATCTGACCTGGCCGTACCTGGATCGCGTGATCGCCATGCGCCTTTCCGCCGAGGCCGATCCGCGGAATGGGCCGCTGCAACTGCATGATCTGGCTGAGAACCAGGGTTTTCTTGCTGACCTGAATACCTGGAGCGGGCCATGGGCGTATGGCGCTGTGAGCGGTGATCCATTGGCGCTGGGCTGGTTACCCGATCGCACCACGGCGTTGATCTGGCGCGCATTCGCGATCAACAACCCGCCGCTGACGATCACGGCGCCGACGCAGCCGTACAAGTGGGCCAATGGTTTCAGCCAGAAGCCCTCAACCCTGCGGAGCGGCACCGCAGTAACGTTGCAAGCCTCGATCAGCGCGCCGGTTGACGGCACACTCACTTTCTATGACGGCGATCAACCGCTGGGTGTGGGCGTACGTTCCACCGACGGCAAGAACGTAACGCTGAGTGATGTCTATCTTGAGCCGGGCATGCACAGCTTCTGGGTGATGAGCGCGAACGGCCCGGTTTCCTGGCCGGCCGGGTTGATTGTGTTGCCGTGAATGGAGACAACAGGATCTAGCCGGGCAAGGAGGGCCACGAAAACCACGAAGTTTGTTTTTTGTAGCCGGCGTGCCTCATACTTCACGGCGCACTGTTTCCCGACTCGCGGTACAATAGGTGCGGCGCTTGCCGTAATTGTGGCCCTGATCAAACCTCTGTATCCTGTATCCTAGATCCCCGTACCCACATGCACCTTTCCCGGCTTACCCTATTGGTTCTGCTCGCATTTCTGCTGCTTTCGTTCGCAGTTCCGGCGCCCGCGCGGTTCAGCTGCGCCGCAGCTTGCGAACTCGTTGTTCGGCTTGAATATGTACATCACCGGTCAGGAACGCAGCGACGATCAGGCGGCTGCGCTGATCGATCGCGGCGCGGCGATCGGCGCCCGCTGGACCCGTGAGGAGATCTGTTGGGCATGTTGGGGCCGCGAAGATTCCAATCTGTTCTAACGACCGGCGGCTTCAACGGCGTTGGACGGA
>JAAUQO010000122.1 GCA_012032775.1 Oscillochloris sp.
GGCTACGCCGGCTGCCCACGGCAACCCGGCGCCCAACCATCCAGCCGCAACCCCGATCACGCAGCCGGTTGCGCCGACCGCCAGTGCTCGCTCCGCCGGCCACAGCTACGCCAACCAATACGCCGGTTGCGCAAATTCCTGCCACGGCCACGGCCACAGCCAGTGCCACGGCCACGCCGACATACACACCGACGCCGACGGCTACGGCGAGCGCCACGGCTACGGCGACCGCCACACCGACTCCAACACCGACCGCCTCGTTCACAGCTACGCCGAGCGCGACGGCCACAGCTACCGGCACGCCGGGCGCGACGGCGACGGCGACCAATACGCCGACAGCGACCAATACTGCCACGGCCACGGCGACCAATACCGCCACGGCCACAAGTACCGCCACGGCCACCGTGACGCCGACCGCCACGCCGCGCCCGCCATTGACGGTTAATGTCACCGGCGACGGCGATGATGCATTGCCCGGCGATGGTCGCTGCGAGACAAGCATCCCTGGTGAGTGTTCGTTACGGGCGGCGATCCAGGAGGCCAATGCCGCCGCCCAGCCGGCGGTGATCGCCTTCGGCATCCCCGGCGCCGGCCATATCTGATCGAGCCGAATAATCAGTTGCCGCAGATCGATCAGGCGGTGATTATCGATGGCTGGACGCAGCCCGGTTGGAGCGGCACGCCGCTGATCGAGTTGCGCGGCACGAACTTGCCGTCCAATAATTCTCGTGGCTTGCGGCTGATGGTCGGCGGCAGCACGGTACGCGGCCTGGCGATCGGCGGCTTTTATGCGGCGATCGAGTTACGAAGTTCCGGCAACGCGATTCAGGGCAATCATATTGGGGTCGATGCCGCCGGCCTGAATAGCGTCGGTAATGAGATCGGGGTGCAAGTCAATAATGTTGCCGGAAACTTGATCGGTGGAGCGAATCCTGGTTCGCGAAATCTGATCGCCGGCAACGGCTTCGGGATCGCGATTGCGGGCAGTTTCGCCTCCGGTACGCGGATCGAAGGGAACTACATCGGCAGCGATCTTAACGGAACTGCGGCGCTGTCCAACGGCATCGGCATCCAGATTGTGAATGCCTTTAACACCGTGATCGGCGGCAGCGGCGGGTCGGCGAACTTGATCAGCGGGAACACGACCGGGATTGTGATGGGCGTGAATGCCACCGGCAATCAGGTGATCGGGAACTTGATCGGCACTGATGCAAGTGGCCTGAACGCACTGCCGAACGATAGCGGGATTGTGTTAAGCGGCGCGAGCCAGAACTCGATCGGCGCATCCGGCCTGGGTAATGTGATCGCCGGAAATTTCAGCCGCGGGATCATGATCGGCGAAGGCGTTTCCGGCGAACCTGCGGCCCGCAATCGACTCTTCGGCAACCTGATCGGGGTTGCGCGCGACGGCAGCAGCGCGTTGCCGAACGGAATCGGCATCCATTTGATTGGCGCAACGGAAACCATCATCGGGACAATCGGCGCCGGCAATATGATCGCCTATAACCTTGCCGACGGTGTGTTGATCAGCCAGGGTCTCGGTTCCAGCGACGCCAACCAGGTGCGCGGCAACCGGATCTTCGCCAACGGCGGGCTCGGGATCAATCTGCAAGCTTCCAGCAGCCCCGGCCCGGTAACGCCCAACGACGGCTGCGCGAACGGCGGCAACCCGAATAACGGCATCGACTATCCGACCATCTACAGCGCCCAACTGAGCGCCGGCAATCTCGTTGTCAGGGGCGAGGCATGTTCCGGCGGCAATGTCGAGATCTTCCTCGCCGACGCCGATCCCAGCGGCTATGGTCAGGGTTCCCGCTCATTGGGCACCGTCGCAGTTGATGATGCCGTGCCGGGCTTGATCGATCCCGCCGCCCGTCGGTTTACGCTCAGTATCCCCGCCGGCTCGATCATCCTCGGCGACGAACTCAGTGCCGTGGTTACCGACGCCAACGCCAACAGTTCCGAATTCGGCCTGCGCGTTACCGTGACACCGTGACACCGTGACACCCCGCCCTTGCGCATAAGTTCGTGAATCGGTATCCTTAGGCACGTAGGAAGGCCGGAACGTCCGGCTGTATCCTGTTGCATGTATCCGAACCCATGAAATTTCCCGTTCGTCTCTTCATCCAGCGCCACGAGGGCCGCAGCTATACGGTCAACGCGCCGCAATACTCCGCGATCGCCGCCTATGGCCCGACACTTGAGGAATGCAAACTGGAGATCGCCGAGGCTCTGGAACGCTTTCTCAGCGAACTGGATTCCGAGCATCTGCACCGCTTTCAGATGCCCGCCAACCAGAGTCTGGAGCGGGTGACGGTGGAGTTGCGCCCGACCGATCGCCATGGCAAGCGTCGCCGCGATATGCTGCGCCTGACCCTTTCGTTGCTGCTTACACCCGAAGAGCAGGGCCAGATTCTGGTGAGTGTGCCGCGACTGCGCTATCCGCCGCTCTCATTTTATGTGGCTTCGCGCGAGGATTTGATCGAGACGGCCCAGCTTGAACTGGTGCAGTATTTCCATGGCGAGACACTTGAAGATCTGCTTGAATATCGCGCCGCCCGCCATGAAACCCTTGATGTGCTGGAGGTTGAGTTCCGCCCGAAGAAGGCCGCCGAGCGCCGTGAGGAGATCGCGGAGGAGCATTTCTGGGCGCTCAAGGCCAGCGGGATCAATCTAACGGCCCAGGCTGCCGAAGGCCAACTGCGCCGGGCTTATCGCCGCGACAGCGCGGTTTCCGCAGTTCTGGCGGCGATTTCGGCTGAGCGCCGCCCGAGTATCTTGCTCGTCGGGCCGTCCGGCGTCGGCAAAACCGTGATCCGCCCACGAAGTCGCCCGCCGCATCAGGCTCAAGGAATGCCCCGAATCCTGCACGAACGGCAGGTCTGGGCGGTGAGCGGCGAGTCGATCCTGGCCGGCTGCCAGTTTATCGGCCAGTGGCAGGAGAAGCTGAGCGATATTGTGCGCGAGGTGCGCAAGAAGCGGATCATCCTTTTCGTCGAAGATATTGCCACACTCGCCGAATCCGGCCGTCATTCCAAGGGCGATGAGAATCTGGCCGATTTTCTCAAGCCGTATGTGCAGAGCGGCGATGTCATTCTGATTGGCGCAGTTACCCCCGAGCGGCTGCGCCGCGCCGAGCAACTCACGCCCGGCTTTGTGGCCCAGTTGCGCAGCCTGGAGATCGCGCCGACCAGCGAGACCGATACGCTCAGCATCCTGAGCTCGTTGGCGCGCGAGATGGAGCGCGGCGAAGATCTGCGGGTCGAGCCGTCGGCGCTTGAGGCGGCGGTCGAGTTGACGAACCGCTACATGCCGTATCGCGCCCAGCCCGGCAAAGCGATCGCCCTGGTTGAGCAGATTGTCGCCGATGCGCTACGCAATCGCGGCAGCGGCCGGGCCACGGTGGCGCGGCGCGAGTTGATCGTCGGCTTTACGCGCCAGAGCGGCATGCCCGAGTTTCTGCTGGCCGATAACCTTGCCCTCGATCTCGACGGCGTGCAGGCCCATTTCGCCGACCGGATCATCGGCCAGGAGGAAGCGGTTGCGGCGATGGTCGATCTGATCGCTGTGGTGAAGGCCGGCCTGAACGATCCCGGCAAGCCGCTTGGTGTGTATCTGTTCATCGGCCCGACCGGCGTCGGCAAGACGCAGCTCGCCAAGGCCCTGGCCGGCTACCTGTTCGGCGACGAGCGGCGGCTGATTCGCTTCGATATGAGCGAGTACAGCGATCCGACCGCGATCCGGCGGTTGATCGGCACGCCCGGTACAGGCCGCGACGGCGCCGAGGGCGAGTTGACGCGCACCGTGCGCGCGCAGCCCTTTTGTGTGCTGCTGCTCGACGAGTTCGAGAAGGCCGACCCGCAGATCTTCGATGTGTTCTTGCAGGTGCTTGGCGAGGGCCGGCTCAGCGATGCGACCGGCGCAACCACTTCGTTCCAGAACGCAATCGTGATCATGACCAGCAACCTCGGTGCGTCGGCCCGCGAGCAGCGCACAATCGGTCTTTCGACGGCGCGAATTGAGAATTCAGAACCCCGAACTCAGGACCCAGGAGCAGGTGCCGAGCCGTCATCGGAAGGAAACGGCGAGCGCGGTTCTCGGCTCTCAGTTCTGGGTTCCGGATCCGCGGTTCCCGGCTCTGATTACTGGCAGCGCCGGGTTGAGCAGCATTTTCGGCCCGAATTCGTCAACCGGATCGACCGGATTGTGGCCTTTAAGGCGCTTGATGCCTCGGCAATGCGCCGGATCGCCCGTCGCGAGATCGGGGATGTGTTGCTGCGCGAGGGTTTTGTGCGGCGCAACGTATTGGTCGAGGTTGAGGACAATGTGATCGATCTGTTGATCGAGCGCGGCTTCACCGCTACCTATGGCGCCCGGCCGCTCAAGCGCGCGATCGAGCAGTTGATCGTGCTGCCCCTGGCCCGCCATCTTGCCGGCCGCGACAAGCCCGGCGGCGATCTGCTGCGTTTGCGCCGGGCCGGCGACGAAGTGACGCTTAACGCGATCAATACCAGTGGCGAGCGCGGCGAGGTGCTGGTGGAAGGCGGCGCCCGCAAGCGGCGAGTGGACGACCGCAGCCTTGCCGAGTCGTTCGCCGAACTGCGGCGCAAACTCGACGACTGGACGGAGGGTGAGTCGCTGCGGGCTATGCGCGACGAGCGGGCGGCAAGCCTTGCCGACACCAACAAGCCGACCTTCTGGGACGATGGTGATGCGGCTCGGCGCACGCTGGCCCGCTTCTACGTGCTCGACCGCCTGCTCAAGCGCTTGCAGCAACTCACCGATCGCGCCGCTTACCTGGAGGAATTGGCCGGACTGGTGCATCGCCAGCGCGATCCGCGCTATCGGGCCGAACTTGGCGAGAGCCTGGAAACCCTGGATCGCGACGCGGCATTCCTGGAGGTGGAGTTGCTCTGCGCCCACCTGGAAGATAATCATCGCGCCGTGTTACGGATCAAGCGCGTCGGCATGGCCGGTGACGAAGAGGGCGAGACCTGGCTGGCCCGGCTTGCGGCGATCTATCTGCGCTGGGCCAACCGCAAAGGCTACGATGTCGGCCTGTTCGCATTGGAGCCGCTGCCTGAAACGGCCCTACGCGGCGACGGTTTGATCCCGCGCCACTACCCGTATCGCTGGCAGCCGATCGATGTAAGCAGCCCCGACGATGCGCTGCGGGCGATCATGCGCAGTGCCGCGAACGAGTTGGCGATCGGCCTGGAAGGAACCAATGTCTACGGCTTCCTGAAGGGCGAGGCCGGCTTGCATCGCCGCAACGAAAAGCGCCCGAGCGGCGAACGAATTCAGCGCCTGGCCGAGATCCAGGTGACGGCGATCGGCGAGGATTCGCCCGATCTCTGGCTGGATAAACTGCTGCTGGCGCGGGCACTGGAAGAGCGTGATCGCGCCGCGATGACCAAAAAAACAGCTTGCCGCGCTGCCCACCCCTCCCGAGCCGGAGTTGGTGCGCGTGTACCAACTCGAAGGCGAGCGCCTGGTGCGCGATCCGCGTACCCACGTCAAGATCGGCGCTGTAGCATCGGTACTCGACGGCGGCCTGGACGATTTTATCCTGGCCTACTTGCGCGAAGCCGAAGCGCGCACCGCCTGGGAATAATTGTCGTGGTGCTGGTATGCACAAAATGACCAGCAGCGAACGGGCAGCCGGCCTTTTCCGGCCAACTCGTGCTACCGACAATCGCGGCGAGCCGGTCGAGTACGACGGAACCACGCTGCTGGTGTTCGACGACAACGGCAAGATCGAGTTGTTCCGCAGGTACTACGATCTACCAGATTGCAACTTCCCAGATCGAGACGCCAAAAGGCGTGGCTCGCTGCATGGCCGCAATCCGCAGATAGCGGGCGTCTTGCGGCGGGAAGTGCAGCGTTTCAAGCCCACCGCTGCCCGCTGTGACGCGTTGCACGGTGCGCCAGGTACGCCCGTCGGAGGAGTGTTGCAATTCGTAGGCTCGCGCATAGGCCGCTTCCCACTGAATCTGGACGCTTGTGATTCGTTGGCGTGCGCCGAGATCGATCGTCAGCCACTCGCCGTCGGCAAAACGTGACGACCAGCGCGTGTGTGGATCGTTGTCGATCGCATAGTACGGCGCAAGTTCGGCCGATTCCTGCGAACTGGCTGCGGCAATCCCGCCGGTGGTACGGCTTGGCGGCAGAATCGGTACGCCGTCGCTGTAAACGGCAAGGGCACCGGCAGGTAAGCTGTCGGCCAGAAGTTGGCCGGGCGGCAACGTCCGATCCGTCGGCAGCCCTGGCCCCGCTTGCTTCGGCAGATCGGCCGGATCGAGCAGATAGCGTTGCAGCGGGCGATCGCCGGCCAGTGGGCCGAGATCGACCTGAAGCGGCAGCGGGCGATCACTTAGATTCAAGGCGATTACCGCACGCTGCGTGGCATTCGCCAAGACTGCCATCCGCAGATCGGGGCATTGGGCGCGGTCGCAGCTATGACCGTACACCGTAGCCGATTCCGGCAGGTGACGCGCCATGATCTGCCAGGCGTAGAAGGCCGGTTTCAGCCGATAATCAGTGTCATAGACTTCCCAGAGACCCCAGGCCGGGATGTTGTCGGTGTTGTAGATCTGATCTTGCGTATTCCACATCAGGGCTGCGGCGGCGCCGCCATTTATTGCGGCAATGGCGCCGATCGGCAGGTTGCGCCAATCGTCGTTTTTGGCGTCCACCTCGCCGAATTCAGTTAGCCAGAGTTGCTTGCCGGTGGGCGCAGTTGCCGTACGTAGCCGATCCAGCGCCGCGATCAAGCCCGGCTCGAAGGCCGCGCTTCCGGCGTAGAAGTGGAATGTGTAGGCGCCGAGCAATGGATCGAGGCCGGGGGTGTTGATTGCCGCCGGCAACTCCTCGACAAATGCATCAGGCCCAAAAAGTGTAATATGATCGGCGAGGCCGGCGGCTTCCAGGTTGGCCCGTAACAAATTGAAGGGCCGCACCAGCCGATCGGTGCCGAAATAAATCGGCTCATTCGGGCCGCCCAGATAGGCGATGTTGCTGAAGTTCAGCCCCGAGCCGTCGAGCCCATACAGATGGCGCAGCAGATCGGCGACGACATTCGCCCACCGTTGCTCATAATCGGGGTTAGTGCCGGGGCTTGGGAAATCCGCCGCCGGCTTCAACTCTGTGTCGCGGGTGATGCGCGGATCGGCCGAAAGCCAGCGCGGAATCGACCAGATCGTTAACATCACCGTACTGCCGTTGGCCTGATGGGTGAGCAGATTGGCGATCAAACCCTGCATAGCCGGGCTATCCCAGGCATACACCCCCGGCTCAGGCGCAAACCATGCCACATCGACGAATTTACGCACCAGCGGCATATGCAAGGCGCGTAGGCGCGGCGCAACGATCTGCTGAAAGTCGTGCGGCACCTGCGCGCCCGCAGCGCGATTCGGCCCGCTCCACAGCATATTGCTGTCGTCTTGAGCGCCAAGGCCCCGAAACGGGCCATTGAGCGTTAGTGGACGACCGGCATCGACGCGAACAACCGGCGGCACAGATTGCCCGGCGACGTGAGCCGGCAACAACCCAACCAGGATGAGCAAAGCGGAGACGATCAGGTGGCGCATGGTTTTTGCGTGTTGAACAACGAGTGACGGTAGGGCCACGTACGCATCAGGCATGAGTCATTATGCCGCTTGTTCCGACAATCCCAATGCCTCACGCAACTGCGCCAGGATCTCCCGTTCTGCATCATTCACCTGTTCGCCGCCAATGCCCATAAAACCGCCTTCAGGTGCGGCTTCAGCCACATTCCGCCCGATCTGCAACAGCCAGGTGCGGTACTCATCGGACTCCGGGCCGGGCGCGTTGCGGTTCAATACCTCGCCGGCCTCGCGCACCATCGCCACCGCTTTGGCTGGATCGCTGCCCAACGCTACCACATCAACATCGCCCAGGGTTGTGTCGCCCTCGGAATTGCCGAGAAACGAGAAGGCGTCGAAGCGTTCCTTGAGCGCCACCAGGATCTCGGCGATCAGTGGGTTTTCGCGGCGCTCTTTCGCAGCCTGTTCGAAGCTGTTTACCGCCGCGCCGACCTCCTTCATGATCGACACCGGGCCACCAAGGCTGCTGCCGATCACCGCCGAAATAACGGCGGCGGGCGCTCGTAACACCGTCGCCCATTCATCATCGCTAAACTTCTCACGCATCAGCGTCCTCCTAAAAATGTCGCTCCATGATCCGCCAGCCATCCGGAGAGCCAGCGGCCCTGGTTGAGCACTTCGATGTGGTAATCCGGTTCTGCGTCGCTGGTTACCAATACCCGGCGCAGATTGCCTTGCAGCCAGATCGTCTCGATCATCACCGGCAAAGCGTTCCGTTCGGCCATGGTGAGCGGCGCCGTCTCCTCATACGCACTCAGAATTAAGCGCGCCCGCTCGGGATCAAGCGGCCCATCATAAACCCCCCAGGGCGACCAGCCTTCCGGCGATTTGCCCGGCGCCAGACCAACCAATGCATCGGCCAGATCCACCAATCGGGCATCGGTTGTGATCTGGTCGAAGTCGAGCAGGGCCGAGACGGCATCACCGCGAAACAGGAAATTGTCTTTGTGGATATCGCCGTGGATCAGCAACTGCGGCAAAGAGTTGTAGACCTGATCGGTGAGTAACCGGCTCAACTTTGCGCCGCGCTGATCATACCAGAACAGCGGCTCGGTCAATTCGCCCATCACATCGCGCTCCAGCAGGCGTTCCGTAAGCCGGTTGAGCATGGATGGCGGGTAGCGCGGCGGATCGCGTTCCGGCGGTTCGGAATACTCGGCGATCACCCGATGATAGGTGGCCAGAATGCGCCCGACACCGCGCAAATGGTTCGGTCGCTCGGGGTTGAAATCGTCGCCCTCGATATAGGCGAAAACTTCGAATAAGCGTCCTCCAATCTCGGTCATCGTCTCGCTGTTGCAATTCGCAATCAGGCGCGGCGCCGGAAAGCCATGGGCCTTTAGGTAATTCAGCAGGCGGTGGCGCTCGCTGATCGAAGCCTTGCCCAGCCGGCGTTGATTGCGCCGCACCACCACCAATCCGATCGCGGTTTCGGCGAATGCCGTCTCGTTCACCAGGCCGTGGGTTGCGATCCGTGTGCTGTGTACCTGTCCGACATCGTATGCCGTCAGTGCCCGTTCAATCTCGCTTCTGGTTAACATCAGGCCACCTCCACCGCTGCGATCAGCGTGTTTTCCGGTATGATCGGTGGATGTGCAGATTGGACGTAGGCCAGGGCCCACCCCAGGCGCACCAGTTTGAGCCAGGCCCAGCCGAAGGCCCAGAGTTGGCCGAGGGCCAGGGCCAGGCCGGCTGAGAGTTCGGCGCTATTGGTGGCCAACCAGCCGAGGGCGCTGTGCAGGCCGAAGCCGGCTAATCCCAGCAGGAATGTGCCGGGATGGCGGATGCAAAAGCCGGATGCGCGCCCGAGTGCGCCGGCCGGATTGCGGCGTTGATCGTGGACGATCAGCGCCCGTGCGTACTCGCCGCCCAGATTCAGGAACTGGAGCAAGAGCAATGCCACCAGGAATCCGACGCCGATGCCGAAGATCGTTCCTGCCAGGGTCGCGATTGCGATTGCCGCCAGGGCCAGCATGATCAGCAGCGCCCCCAATCCCGTGAAGCTCCAGAAATTGTAGCGGCAACCGGCCCAAAATGGCCGTACCCCTGCCCAAAGGCTCAGGGCGCCGCCCGAGATCAGGTTGTACGCAATGGCATAGATCAGTGCGCCGGCGAGTGCCAGCGCCAGCCAGATCAACCCCCCGGCCACGGCATTGCTGCCGCCGGAAAGCAGGAGCGCCACCAGCGCATCGCCGCCGCCGCCGGCCAGTTCGCCGATCCAGGGTTGGGTGACGCCCTGGGTTAATGCCAGCCACGCCGGCCATGTTTGCGCCAGACCAAGGGCCAACCCGCTACAAAACAGCGCCAGCAACGGCAGCGGTCGCAGCGACCAGCGCAGACCACGGCGGATATTCTTTAAAAAGCTTTCCATCGCATCACCATCGTACCGTCGGGTGTGGTTCATTGGCCCACACCCAACGGCACATTAACCAAACAACCCCACCGTCTGTACGATCGTCTGAGTCCAGTAGCTCAGGCGGGCGGCGATTGTTAGCAGCGGGCCGTACGCAACTTCGGCAGAGAACCCGTTATCGCGGCGATCCAACTCGGCGTAGAGTGCATATTCCGGATCGAGGATGATCGCGGTCGGCGGTTGCTCGCTGCTGAAATTCAGCTCCAACACCGCTTCCTCGCCGTCCCAGGTACGTACTTCCGAACTGCCGTCGGCATACTCGATCTGGAAACTGAGCGGCGCCGCGACATCACCCTCGCGGACGATCTGTGCGCTGCTGCCCTGCGGCCCGGACTTGATCTCACTTATCGCATAATCAATCACGCCGACACCGCCGATAAATTGATCGAAGAACCAGTCCAGATCGCCAAGTTCGGCCTCCAGCACCTGCCGGAATTCGGCTTGAGTAGGATGGCGGAAGCGTTGTTCCTCCAGATACCGGGCCATCGCCGCAAGCAGGTGTTCGCTGCCGACAACCCGTTCCAGCGTGAATAAGCCCACGGCGGGTTTGCTGTAGGCCGCGATCGCATAATCGCCGCCGTACTCCCAGGCCGGCAGATCGGAGCGGACGGACGGGTCGGCTGCGTATTGGGCAAGATCGAGCGCGGGCGCACTTAAGCTATTGCCCAGATCGCGCCCGCTGATCGCCATAAAGCGCGCGCCGCTGTACTCGGTCAAACCCTCATCGAGCCACGGTTCACGCGCTTCGTTGGTGGCGGTCTGCATCGGCCACCATTGGTGCGCAACCTCGTGGGCGACGATCAGTTCGAGAAAACCACTGTCGCCGGGAGCGCCAAGGGTGCCGCCGGTGATCAGGGTCGGATATTCCATCCCACCGGCGCCGCCGGCATCGTCGGGAACGTCGATCACACTCAGCCGCTGATGGGGGTACGCGCCGAACCATTCGCTGTAGGCCACAAGCGATTCGGCGGCGCTGCTCAGATACGGCTCGCGGGCGTCGCGATGTTCCGGCAACAGATAGAGCACCACTTCGGCATGGCCGGCCTGGCGGGTATGAACCTCGAAATCCGGCGAGGCCGCAAAGGCGAAGTCGGTCACATCTTCGGCCACAAAGCGGTGGATGCGTTGATCGCCCTGTACTTGTGGCTCGCCCACGGGCATACCGACCCCGGCAACCACATATTCGTCGGGCGCCGTAATTGCGACTTCGTAACGCCCGAAATCATGAAAAAATTCGGCGTTGGCGTGCCAGGGTTCCGTGTCCCACTCGCCCCGGTCGTACACCACCATCTTTGGGTACCACTGGCCAACCATAAAAAAGGTGTCGTCGCGTCCACCATAGCCGGTGCGGGCGAAGACCCGCGGCAGCGTACTTGTCCAACTCACTTCCAGGGTGATCTGTTGGTCGGGGATGAGTGGATCGGGCAACGGCACCTGCACCAGTGTCTCATCGGCTGTGGCGTCGGCCAGCAGATCAGTGCCGTCGGGAAGTGCCAACCGGCTCAGCGTAATATCGCCGAAGCCCTCATCGCCGGTGGCATAGCCGCGCATCTCGCCGCCCGATTCGCGCATCCAGGTGGTATCGGGGCTGCTGAAGGCTTTTAAATACAGCCGTAGCCACAGGCTATCAAGCGCATCCTGCGAAGGATTGCGGTAGGTGATGGTTCCGCTCCCACTCACCGTCTTGGCGTCGGGGTTGAGGCTAACATCGAGATTGTACGACGCGATCTGCGGTGCGGCCGGTAGATCCGGCGGCGCAACGCCGGCTGTCGGGGTAGGATTGACGGCAGCGCAGGCACCTAACGCCAGGCTGGCGATACACAATATAAATCCAACAAACTGCAATGCTCTCGGCATCAAAATCTCCGTCTAGTCTGCTGTGAATGCGCCACAGGCCGGTTTAGCGAAGCCCGATCTTTTGCGCATTTCATACAGGGGCATTGTACACATTCGAGTATCGAATGAGATCCTTGCCCTGGCCCTACATTCGCGCCGAAGCCACGAATGCGCGACAAAATATCCGCATTTGTCACTGTCGGCAACGAACATTTCGCAGTAGGATAATTTGTATGAGCGAAAACACTTCCACGATCGAAATCCAATCCGCCTCGGCCCATGAGCAACCCTGGCGGTTATTGTTGGCTGCCGCCGCCCTGAGTCTTGGCGGCGCAACTGCCCTTGGCTTTGGGCGCTTTGCCTACGCCCTCTTGTTGGAGCCGATGCGCAGCGCCCTGAATTGGACCTACGCCCAGGCCGGGGTGATCAACAGCGCCAATGCGGTCGGCTATCTGATCGGCACAATCGCCGTCGGCCCGGCGGTGAGTCGTTTCGGCGCGGCACTGACGGTGCGGCTCGGAATGCTGATCACCGCACTAAGTATGCTGGCAACCGGGCTACTGAGCGATTATTCGCTCTTGTTGCTGATGCGGGTCTTAACCGGCGTCGGCGGCGGATTGATCTATGTCGGAGCCGCAACCGTGGTGCTGCAACGGGCCGGATTAGGCGGATCATCACCGGCGATTTACTACAGCGGTCCCGGCATTGGGATCGCGGTTTCGGGCCTGGCGGTGCCGGGCTTGCTGGTTAGCCTTGACGGCAACTGGCGCATGATCTGGTTGCTGATGGGCGGCTGCGCATTTCTGGCGCTGCTGGTGATGTGGCCGCATCTACGTACTGCCCAGCGCCCGCTACGCGGCCAGGATCGCGCACGCGGCCGCGCCGAGTGGGCCGATTACCGGCGAATCTGGCCGTTTCTGGCGGCATTTCTGCTCTATGGGATCGGCTACATCGGCTATATGACGTTTGTGGTGGCGTATTTGCAGTCGCTTGGCTTAGGCCCGACGGCGCTGCAATGGTTCTGGGGCGGCCTGGGGATTTGTGCCGCCCTGGGCGGGCTTGTCTGGGCGCAGATCGGCAATCGCATCGGATCACGCGCCAGTGTGGCGCTGATGATGTTTTTGCTGGCGATCGCCTCATTCTTGCCGGTGTTGCTGAGCGGCGCCACAAGCCTGGCCCTCTCGGCAGTGCTTTTCGGCGGCTCATTCCTGGCGATTGTGGCGGCAATTAGTACCGAAGTGCAGCGTCAAATCCCCGCCGATCGTTGGGCGGTGATGATGGGCCACGCCGTCTCACTCTTCGCGTTCGGCCAGCTTCTCGGCCCAACCCTGACCGGTCTGGTTTCCGATCTGCCGGGTGGTCTGGCCCTGGGTATGCTGCTCTCCGGCGCTGTGCTTGGCCTTGCGGCGGTTACGGTGTTGCTGGGCAAACCCCGGGCCTGATGCTCCGGCTCGCTGATCCGGAGGCCGCTTCTGCGGCTGGTGTGGAATACGTACAGGCGGCAAGGTATACCCCTGCCGCCTGTCGGTCGATCGAGCGAAGCACACATAGCTACGACTGCGATCCTGCGACCGCTTAATCGCCCGATCCCGTCACGGCGAAAATCTGCACGGTCGGTGTGTCGAAAACCGGCTCCAGCAGCACGTCTCCGGCTGGATTATAGTTGCCGAGGGCGCGCTCTTCACTGCCGTAGAGCACATATTGTACGCCCAGTTCCGCCAGGAGCCGGCGGCGCTCGTCGGCACCTGTGGCGCCGTCGAAGAAGCGCTGCACGTCGTCGCGCCGCTCGTAGAAATGGGCCGTCATCGCCCAGTGCGCCAGCACACTGCGATGGCTCGTATAGGCCGGCACAAACTGGCCAAGCTCCAACCCGGCCAGAACCACCGCTCGCTCGCTGTCGCGCTGTTCCAACCATTCTAACGCCGCCACTTCATCAGCCTGGATAAAGAACGGTCGCTCGGTGGCCCGCATATCCAGCATCTGCCATGTCCACAGATAAGCGGTTGTCGGGAGGCAGAGCACAAGCAGCAGCCCGGCCAGGGTCGTGAATCCGACCTTGCGCCCGGCGAGTTTCCACGGCACCCGGCCGGCCAGTTCACGCAGTGCCCAGATCGCCAGAATGCCGAGTGGGATCTGGTAGGGGTTGAGCATATGGATCTGGAAGTCGGCCGGAATATAAAGCAACGCAAAGCCGACGATCGCCCAGACCCAGATGAACGTCGCAGCGGGCGATGCATCGGCGTGCCGGGCTGCACGCCAGGCGCCGCGCCGCAGCAGGATTGCACCATAGATCAAGCTGATGATAAACGGCAGGCCAAGCAGGATCAGCAGGCCGAACGGACTCGGCGTGAAGACGCCGGCATTCGAGAACTGATCGAGTACTTCGCGCCAGAGCGGATTCTGGGTGGTGATATACACGAAATAGCCGGCGGGCGGAAACGAGAGCAAGCCGACGGCGCCAAGGCCCCAGAAAAGATCCCAGCGGATGCGACCGGCCTGGGCGAAACGCAGCAGCGTGTAGATGCCCAGAATGGCGTAGATCATGATCAAGTCGTAGGCGTGCTGGACGCCCAGGAAGAGTGCTGCCGCCGTGGCGACGGCATACCAGATCCGGCCATCGCCGCGCTCGGCTTTAAGAAAGCAGCCGAAGACCGCCAGAATCAGCGCCGCCGCCGCCAAAAAATGCGGGAAAGCCAGCACATTGAAGAAGGTGTTCGGCTCGGAAACATAGAGATGGAAGGGCATGCGCAGATCGCTCAGCCCATTCAGATACTTGTCGATCACCCAGATCCAGCCCAGGCCACCGCCGAGGCTGATCAGAGCGAAGCCGGCCCAGCGCTCGTTGCGGCGCGGAACGATCAGGCCCAGGAACCACCAGAGCGCAACCAGAAAGGCGCCGCTGCCGGCGACCCGCAAGACCTGATAGATCGCCGCCTCGCTCATGCCGGTCGCCTGCTCGATCCGGCCCAACATGAGCCAGAGCAGATTGAAAAGCGCCGGATCATTCGGCTCGCTGGTCAGTCGGTTCGGAATCACAAGTGCGTCGCGGTGATCGCGCATCCACGACCAGTATTGCATATTGTCGGGGATGTTGATCAGCACGCCATTGAAGTGCATGCCGCTCGCGGCTGCACGGCGTTCGGCATACCAATATGGGATCGCCGTGACGAGCAGCAGCAGCGCGATCCAGAGCGCTACCAACCAGCGGTCGGCGCGAGCGACGTTCAGCGATAGGGCGCCGCGTGCGGCGCGATGAGGACGAGTCAGTTCAGCGCTCATACGGTATATCCTTCACGAGAGTGCCGATGCGGCCTGGGTTGCGGGTTGCTCGCCGGATTGCGGACGCATCGGTACTGCGAGCAGCGCCAGTAGCCCGGCGACGGCAAGCAGCAGCGGCAGCAGACTGAGTGCGCCGCTCAGGCCAAGTGCGCTGCCGAGATTGCGGGCCACACTGCCTTCCGCCCATTGCGGCAGCACATATCCGGCCCATGTCGCCCGGATCGTGTCGGGCGGGAACGATTGCCCGGCCGTGCCTTCGATCCATGTCAGTGCGGTCGAGAGGATGATCAGCGCGATCAGTAAACTTGCACCCAAACGGTGTTTCCAGAGCGTGCTGATCGCCGGCGCCGCCATCAGGGCCAGCAGCGGGATGATCGGCACCAGGTAGCGCGGGCCGACGCCGAAGCCGCCCCACCACATAATTGATGAAGCATAAAAGATTGTCGTCAGCACAGTGCCGGCGCCGATCGCGATCAACTCGGCCCGGCGTTTGCCGCTGCGCCACCAGATCCAGGCGCCTGCGCCGGCCAGCAACAGCCAGGGCGCCCGCACAAACAGCCCGCGGAACCCGCCGAATGTCAGCCCCCAGAGCGCCTCCAGGCTTGGGTAGCTGATACTCATAAAGCCGGTGTGATGTTGATCCTGCCAGAGCGCCGAGTGGCTATAGCCGATCGGCAGTGGTGTGCCGAAGGCTACCATATCGTAGACGAGCATCAGCACCACTGGAACCAGGCCGCCGCCGATGATCCAGGCGACATACCGGGGCCGTAGACGCACAATCGCGTAGATGCCGAGGGCGCCGCAGATAAGTGCGGCCGGGTATTCGCTGATCACGGCATAGCCCATCAGCAAGCCGATCAGCAATGCACGCATCCAGGTTCCGCGGCCTTCGGCCAGCCAGAACAGCAGTGCCGCCGCCGTTATACACAGCGCCGCAACCAGGCTGTGGCTGTAGAAATTCCCGGCATAGATCGCAAATGGTGTCGCCAGTCCGTAGGCCAACACCAGGCTCAGGCGGGCGCCGCGGGTTACGCCCCAACTCGCCAGCAGGCGCTCCAACACCAGTGCCGAAAGCGCCGAAGGCAGCGCAATGATGATCAGCGTCAATAATACCTGGGCCACGAATGTCTGAATTTTATCGCGGTTAAGGCCGCTGCCCTCGGGGTTGAGGGTATTGCTCAATGCACCGCCGCCGGCCAGGCGCTCAAGCTGTTTGCTGATCGTCGGTTGGTCGATCAAGGGTTGCGCCAGGGCATAAAACGGCACTGCGGCCAACGATGGGCCGGGCGCTTTGTCGGTATAGGCGTGGCCGCGATAAAGCGCATAATCGCCGGTGTTATGCACATAGCTGTCGATGCGAACGGTATTTTGCTCTACCAACGCACGGGTCAGATTCAGCCGCGAGTTCTGGCTCCAGTCGGCCCAGCGCGGCAACACATAGGCGTACGCCAGCAACAGCGCAATCACGATAACGGCAATATCTCGGCGCACCACCGGCGAGCGAAGTGTCATAGTAGCCCCTTCTCAATCCAAGCCTGCCCAACTGCACCCTGTATTCCGTACCTGTATCCTACCAACCCATGGCCCGCAACAATAATCCCCAACTGAGCGGCGGCGTACCGCCTTTGCGCCGCAACATCCCGCGTGCCAGTTTGCTCAGGTGCATTGTCAGCAGGAGTCCTTGCAAGCCGAATGTCGGCAGGCGCCCGTAGTGCTTGCGGAAAAAGCGCACCCGCGAGCGATACAACTCGGCCAGCATCGGCGCCCGCACTTGCTGCGTGCTCCCGCCGCCCAGATGAACGATCACCGCCTGCGGCACGTAGGCCACACTCCAACCGGCCTGGCGAAAGCGGTAACACCAGTCGGTCTCCTCGGCATACATAAAGAAGCCCTCATCCATCAGCCCGATCTCGCGCATCGCCTTGGTGCGGATCAACATACAGGCGCCGACCACATAATCGGCCATTCGCACTTCGGCGCTTTCGCTCAGGCTGTGCGAGGGGTAGTTCTCGCCGTACCATTGCGGCCCAGCCCGCTTAGAATTAAAAACTCCTGGCGCAGCGAAGGGAAATCGACGTATGAAGCCTGGAAACTGCCGTCGAGATTGAGCAGCAGCGCGCCGGCAACTCCGATCCGCGGATTAGCCCGCGCTTCGTGTAGTAAAGCCTGCAGTGCGCCCGGCTGTACAATGGTGTCCGGGTTGAGCAATAATACAAACGGCGGCGCTGTATCACTGCGGGCCAGAATCTCGCGTAGCGCCACATTGTTTCCGCCGGCAAAGCCTAAGTTGTGATCCGGCTCCCGCAAAATGACATGCGGAAACTCGCGGCGCAACATCGCCTGGCTGCCGTCACTCGAACCATTATCGACAACATAGATCCGATAACGCAGGTGATCCGCGCCGGCGGCGATGGAATGTAAACAATCGGCCAGCATGGCGCGGCCGTTCCAATTCACAATCACGATGGCTAGGTCGAGCGGTTCCATGCCTTCCTCATCACAAGTAGCGAGAGTGTTGCCCTGCAGTCTAGCATCCGGTGATGAATGCCGGCTAACGCCAACTGAGACGCATCTGACACCGTGTTCATCCGGCACACAGCGTTTCAGCCGTAAGGACGCCGGGAATCTTTCTGAAGGCCCGCACTTCGGTCTTGTGGCTCTGCCGAAGTATGGCCGGCCCTGGAATCAAATGTGCTATAATCCATAATCAATTTTTAATGATGCAGTGCAGCAGACACTCTGTTTGTGTCGCCGAAAGGAGGCCGACGCCGACCCAGTTGGATTGTTATGCACGCAAGGCTTGCGATAGTCCGTGTTGCTCTCTGGCTCTCACTTCATGCATCTAAGGAGACCTGGCCCCATGCGTAAATCGCTTCTGATGCTTTCTGGCCCCTGGTTGGGCTCATTCTTCCGCTGTTGGCTGCCTGTGGTGGTGGTCAGCCGGCCGCTGAGCCGACCGTGCTCGGCCGCTGAGCCGACT
>JAAUQO010000359.1 GCA_012032775.1 Oscillochloris sp.
GAGGGCCAGCCCCAACAGCAGCAGGTAAGCATAAGCCGGGTAGCCGAACATGCTCTGGCCGGCGAGCAAGGCCCAGATCAGCAACACCACCGCCGCCGTCGAGTAGACCAGCCAGATGTAGGCCAGCACCGACACGCGCCGGCGCACCTCGCGCCCGATCAGCAGGTAGCCGCTGACTGTGGCAGCCCCAACCAGGGCCAGGGTATTGCCGAGGGCCGGGTTCGCGCCGGCGCCGACGGCCTGATCGCTCAGGCCGATCATGATCGTGCCGGCCAGCGTGGCGCTGATCCCAATCAGCGCCGTAAGACTCAGGCGCTCGCGGAAGATCAGCAGCGAGGCCAATCCAACCCAGAGCGGATTGGTTGAGACGAGCGCGGCACTTGAGGCGACCGATGTGTATTCCAGCGAGGTGATCCAACTTGCGAAGTGAACGGCCAGAAAGGCGCCCGAGCCGAATGCCAGTAGTAGATCGCGCCGTTCGAGCCGGCGTAACTCCGGGCCGACCCGCATCCAGGCCAATGGCGTGAGAATCAAGGCGGCAAAACCAAGCCGGGCAGCAGCGATCGTGAGTGACGGCACGCCGGCTTCCTGCGCGAACCGAATCATGATCGAGGCGGTCGAAACAATTACAACGCCGACAAACAACACAATGTACGGCAAAGTGCTGCGACGAGGCATGAGAACTCCGGAATGCAGAATGCGGAATGCCTTCACGTCCGCTCGACGGTGCCGCTGATCAAGCCGTACGGCGCATCGGTGACATAAAAGATGGTATCGGTATTTTCACGCCCGAAAGGAGTCAGATCGAAGCGCAGGTGGTGCTTGTTGGGCAGACTCATGCGGATGCGCCGGACTTCGGGATGCGCGCGGATCACGTCGCGGCCGATACGATACAACGTATGCTGCACCGAAGGGCTATAGTGATCGGCGAAACTGGTCAGAATCTGTTCGCGTACCGAAGCCCACAAGGCGACGAAATCGAGATCGGCCCGCGCACCGTACGACCACTCGGCGCTGATAATGGTGGCAAGAATGCGATCGTCGGTGTCGGGCAGGGTGGTTAACTCGTCGCGATGAAAATTGGCCCAGCCTGTGGCGGTGCTCTTCAACACCAGAACATTGTCGATCCCGGCGGCAACTTCCTGAATCCCGTCGCGACCAACGACGGCCCGGGCGGTGGCTTCACCGGCGCCGCGAATAAAGGCATGATCATGGCCGTGTTTGCCGGCAGGCAGGCGATCCCAATCATACGCGGTGATTTGTACAGCGGCCCGATTCACCGGCGGCGCGATCCGGCAGAGCCGTTCGGCAAGAGCGAGCGCGAACGATTCACCGCTGTCGAGCGGGTGTTCGTCGGCAGCGACATAGATCGTATTGCGCATGGTATCGGTGGCGGGCATATCGCGGTTGTCGCCATCGACATAGCAATGGGCGAAATCGCCGTGTAAACGTACCGCCACATTCAGGTCGTAGATTGCGTGGCGCGGGCCATCGCGACGCAGTTTCAGCAATCGTACCTCCGATTTGCCGTATTCCGCATCCGCCAGGGTAACCTCGCCGGTTGGCTGTGTCATGTGTTGTTCTCCATGTTCGGCATGTTGCCTTTCGCAGTTCGCATGTATCATACTCCATCGGCCAAAAGTCGTACTTGCGCCGCCAGGCGTCCTGGGGTAACCTTCAAGAAGTAAATATTGGACAAAGCAGAGATTTTGGCCGGTATCCGGCGAGGAGCATTTCGTGACACAACGACGAACCGTGCTGATCACCCTTGGGGTGATGATGAGCATGTTTATGGCCAGCATGGAAGCGACAGTGATCGCCACTGCGATGCCGACGATCGTTGCTCAGCTTGGGGGATTGGAAATTTATAGCTGGGTATTCGCGATCTACATGCTGACATCAACCACCGCCGGACCGATCTTCGGCAAGCTTTCGGATATCTATGGCCGGCGGCCGGTTTATATGGTCTCGATCATCTTGTTCAGTATCGGTTCGTTGCTCTGTGGTGTCGCAGGCAGCATGGGCCAATTGATCGCCGCCCGAGCCGTGCAGGGCCTCGGCGCAGGCGGTTTGATGCCATTGGCGTTTATCATTATCGGCGATATCTTCAGTTTCGAGCAGCGAGCCAAGATGCAAGGGTTTTTCTCCGGCGTCTGGGGTGTAAGTTCGGTGCTCGGCCCATTGATCGGCGGCTTTCTGGTCGATAGTGTCGGCTGGCACTGGGTGTTCCTGGTAAACCTGCGCCGGCGGCAATTGCGGCGGCGCTGGTCTGGACTTCCTGGCGCGACGATGTACAGACCAGCGGCAAGCGCCCGGCGATCGACTATGCCGGTGCGGCCCTGCTCAGTACCGGCGTGATCACGCTGCTGCTGGCCCTGAATGACCTCGATCATCCGATGGGTTGGGGCCTGCTGGGATTGGCGACGGCGATCCTGGGCGCGTTGGTCTGGGTGGAGATGCACGCCGCCTCGCCGATCTTGCCGATCGGCCTGTTCCGGGATCGCATGTTCGCCGTAGCCTGCATTCATGGCGTGTTGGCCGGCTTTGTGATGTTCGGCGGGATGTCGTACATTCCGCTGTTTGTCCAGGGCAGTTATGGAACGAGTGCCACCGAGGCGGGCACAACCCTGACGCCGATGTTGATGGGTTGGGTGGTGACCAGCATTATCGCCAGCCGCTTGCTATTGCGCTACAGCTATCGATCATTGGCGATTTTCGGCATGATCATTTTCCTGATCGGCGCGGTGTTGATGGCGTTTTTGGCCGCAACCGGCGGCCGGTTGGTGCTGATGGTGGCGCTGGCCATGATGGGCAGCGGCATGGGCGCCTCGATCCCGGCCTTCCTGATCGCAGTCCAGAGTAATGTCCAGAAAAGCAGCCTGGGCGCAGCCACGGCAACCGTGCAGTTCAGCCGCCAGATCGGCGGTACGCTCGGCGTAGCCATTCTTGGCGTTGTTCTCAGCACACGCCTGGCGGTTCACCTGCAGGAAGTTGGGATTGACCCACGTTCAGTGCCGCTGGATAGCCTGCTTGGCGAGGGGGCGGCGGCGGCAGGGGCATCGGCACTGGGTGAAACCCTTCGCAATGCCTTAACGATCTCAATGATGGACGCCTTTATGGTGTCGGTGGTTTTTGCCGCACTGGCCTTACTGGCGACATTCTTCGCGCCGCGGGGCAGTATCGCCGAGATGCGCGACAGCCGCGAGCAACAGGAGAAACTGGTGAGCGATCCGGCGCCGGTGGGTGATTAAGCGCAGGCATGACGCGTGAGGTGAAGGTGTGCGGCTCACACTGCCGCGCCCTTCAGGTGCCACGCCCAGCCGATCGCGCCCTCGCATCCTCCACGCCTTTCTCGTTTTTGGGTACAATGCCCTCAGAGGCTTTCACTTTTTCACGCTGTTACACGTACACAAACCAGAAGACGGCAAGCGACTGGTCGAAGGTTCGG
>JAAUQO010000360.1 GCA_012032775.1 Oscillochloris sp.
TCTCCGGATGCTGAACCGTTAAATCGGCTTTGGCCTCAGGTGTTCCCGCTCTGACAAGCCACGCTTGCCAGGGTGGGAACATGTGCTATAATCCGCATTTAGTTCGTGTTGTTGGAATGTTTTGAGATGGAGGCATTTTTCACCAATGGTTAGAATTCGTCTGCGCCGCACCGGCAAGACCAAACAGCCCAGTTATCGGCTGGTTATTGCCGACTCGCGCTCACCCCGCGACGGCAAGTTTATCGAGATTATCGGCCACTATAATCCGATTCGGCAGCCCAAAGTGCTCGAAGTAAAGACAGATCGCGCTCGCTATTGGCTTGGCGTCGGCGCACAACCCTCCGAGACAGTCGCCAAGTTGCTGAAGCGGGTGAATGTGCTCGATGAGAACGGCAAGCTGACCGCCGCCGAAACCGAGACGACCGAAGCCTGATCGTACGTGTTGCGCCTACCAGCAGGTCGGTGTACCGCAGCAATGGCGGGATGCTATGAAAGCACTACTCGAATATATTGCTCAAAATCTGGTGGATAATCCCGAGGCGGTCCAGATCAAGGAACGTGTCGGTCGCTTCACTGTTACCTATGAGTTGTCCGTCGCCCCCGATGAAACCGGTAAGGTGATCGGGCGGAGCGGCCGCGTTGCAAAAGCCATCCGCGATATGATGGGCATCGCCGCAGCTCGCCAGAACAAGCGCGTACATATCGATATTGAGTAGTCTGTTGTATCACGAAAGCCCGTAGCCGTACGGTCTCGCCGTATGTCTACGGGCTTCTTCTTATTCTGGCAATAATTATGGACGAAGAATACATATTGATCGGCCGAATTGTCGCTTCGTTCGGCATTCGCGGCCAGGTGAAGGTAAAATCGGAGACGGATCAGCCCGACCATATTGCTCGTAAGGTGCGTACGCTCTACCTCGGCGATAGTTATACGCCGTACCAACTTGTGCGCCTTTTCGAGCATAAGCCGGGCCTGTTGATTATGACGCTGCGCGACGTGGACGACCGCGACACCGCCGAGGAATTGCGCGGCAGCGAGATCTTTATCCGCGCCGCCGAGGCTGCTCCACTCGCCACAGGTGAGTATTTTCTGCACGAGTTGGTCAAACTTCAGGTGTTTGGCGAAGACGGCGAACCGATCGGTACGGTGCGCGATGTGATGAGCACCGGTTCCTCGGATATCCTGATCGTCACCCGCGAGGGTAAGTCCGATGCACTGATCCCATTGGTGCGCGACTTTGTGGTCGAGTTGGATATTCCCGGCCGTCGGGTGGTGATCCGGCCGATTGAGGGCTTGCTGTAGCTATTCTGCCGCCGGCAAAATAATCCGGAAGGTGGTTCCGCGCTCCAGCAACGAACAGACCGCCAATTCACCATGGTGCTGCTCGACAATGCTGTAGCTCACCGCTAGTCCCAACCCGGTGCCTTTGTCACGCGTGGTGTAGAATGGCTCGAAGATATTCGGCAGATCGGCGGCGGGAATTCCGCCGCCGGTATCGCTGATTTCGATCACCACCACCGGTCCCTGGGGTCGCTCGGAACGCCCGATCGCCGAGATGAACTCCGCCTCCTGTAATTCCTCAACCCCACGCGCACTATAGGCCCGCACGCCCAGCAAACCGCCATCAGGCATAGCCTCCAGTGCGTTCAACACCAGATTGATACAGACTTGCTTGATGTGGTTGCTCACGGCATACACGCGCGGCAACTCCGGCGCCCAATCGCGCTCGATATGGATGTCGCTCTTGCTGATCTGGCTGGCGGTTAATTGCAGCACCACATCCAATGTTTCGCGTATATCGATCGGGCGCATGCCCTCACGCGAGGGGCGGTAGAAATCCAGGATACGCTGCACAATCGTCACCAGGCCGTTGATCTCGTTTTGCGTCATTTCAAGATACATCCGGCGCTTTTCCTCCGGCATGTCGCGGGTCAGCAACAAATGCACCGAATTCGAGATCGCTTGCAACGGGTTATTGATCTCGTGAGCCATCGAGGCGGAAAGCCGGCCCAGCGCAGCAAGTTTCTCGGCCTGAACCAGTTGTTTGGCGATCCGCTGTCGTTCGCTGATATCACGGGCGATCACCAGCAGCAAGCGTTGGCCGGCATGAGCAGCCACGCTTACGCTGATCGCGACCGGCGCCGCATGCTCGTGACGAGTCTGCCAGATCGTCTCGATTTCGCGGTTTTCGAGCGATCCATGACCATTAGCCGAGCGGCCCACAACCGGCGGAATCAGCGCGTCGATCTCGGGCAACAACTGATGCGGCGCCAGACGAGTAAGTTCTTCGCGGCTGTATCCACTCAAGCGTTCAGCCGCCAGATTAGCGTCGATCACCGTCCGGCCATCGGCATCGAGCAACAGTACCGCATCGCTGGCATACTGCAACAGGGTGCGGTAACGCTCTTCCGAGTGCAGCACACGTGAATACAGTCGCGCATTCTCGATCGCGATCGCCGCCTGCCGGGCGAGCAATACCAACAACTCCTGGTCGGCTTCGGTAAAGGGTCGCCCGGCGATCACTTTGGCTGCATTCAAGACACCCAGCACTGTATCACCGGAAAGCACCGGCACCGAGAGCGCCGACACAATCTTATCTTCGATGAATACGCCGCGCACCGCATCGCTCGGCGGCGACACTTCGCCGCCGGCATCAACCAGCAACGGCTGGCGCCGCGCCGCCACATAGCCGGCCAGGCTGCCCTCGACCGGAACCGCATGCCCGACGCCAACACCCGGCGGTAGGCCGGAGCAGGCCACGATGCGCATATAGCGATGACCGGTATCGAACAGCATCAACGACGCCCGATCGGCCTCCAACTCCGAACGCACCGTCTCGATAATCAGATTCTGCAGCCGTTCCAGATCGAGTTCGCCAAGCAGGCGTTCGCTTACCTGCAATACCGGGCGCAGTGCGGCGACCCGATCGCTTGCACGAGCGGCGCGACGCTTCCGAATGATCTCGCGTGCGGTTTCCTGGAGCTCAAAGGGATCGAAGGGTTTGAGGATCAGGCCACGGGCGCCGAGGCGCATCGCAGTCGCCGCCTGCTCGACCGTCGCCATTCCGCTGACAATCAGGATGGGGATATGAATGTCGCGTGCGCGAATCTGCTCCAACAGGCCGAGTCCGTCCATGTCGGGCATGTGAATATCGAGCAGCACCAGATCATAACTAACGGATTGCAGCGTCTGTAAGGCATTTGCCGCATCGCCGACGGCATCGACACGAAATCCAGCCCGGCGTAATGTCTGAGTACAGAACACACGCAGGCTCTCGTCGTCGTCTACCACCAGTACCCGACCAGCGATTTCGTCCATTACATCTGGGGGTAAAGCGTGCGGGCCGGTCATTCCCCGCTCGCCGCACGCGTAAAGCGGCGCTCCAACTCACGCCAGATCTGCTCAGGTGAAACTGCCTGTTGTTCCAACAACAC
>JAAUQO010000361.1 GCA_012032775.1 Oscillochloris sp.
GCCGAATAATCAGACTACGACCGGGCATCACGTTTCTGCACCGCCTGTTCGCAGAGCGCTTTCAGCGGACCATAGGTTTCGCCGGTGATCTCCTCGACCGTCGGATCTTCGAGTGTGCCGACCGGATCGTCCTCGTCGATGCCGATCTTGCTGTACTCGGGGTAGACCGAGATCGTCGAGATGAAGGTATAGTGGCCGACATTCGGTGCGAGCAGTTCGGCACTTGCCCGGACGATCCGTGGGAAGTAACCGCTGGTATCGATCACCGCATCGAATGTACGCCCTTCCAGCGCAGACAGATCGCCGTTGCGGTCACCGCGCAGCCGTTCGATCTCCGGAAACAGATCGGGGTTATTGCGGCCGCGGGTAAAGATCGTAACGGCATGGCCGCGTGTGCGGGCCGACTCTACCAGATGCCGGCCCAGAAAAACGGTTCCACCGAGAATAAGGATATGCATGGTTCAATCCACTTCGTTGTGAAAAGGGGCGGATGGTACAGCGGCTGCCGTTCAGCCGGCAACCTTGCGGGACTGGGCGAGCACAAAGCGCCGCGCCTGCTCGGCCTGGTCGATCGTCACATGCTCGACAATCAGTGGAGCGCTGAGATCACTCCAGTTCATGGCCGTTAAAAAGGCCGGATAGTTGAGCACACCTCGGCCGGGGCCGGGCAGATCAAGTTTACCGTCTTGTAGGCGCATGTCCTTCAAATGCACCAGGCGCACAAACGGTGCCAGGCTTGCACAAAGATCGGCGAGCGCCGCTTCCTGATCGCCCCACGAATCAGGCGGCAACAGATTGGGCGGATCGAGCACCACACCCAGGTAGGGCGAATTCATCTCGCGGCAAAAGGTTGTGATGCGGGCGGCCGTATTGAGTGTATGGCTCTGATACGGCTCCAGCGCCAGGATCGCCTCGACCTGATCGAGCAACGGAGACAACTCCTCGACGCTGCGCCGCAGCGCATCCCAGGCGGCCGGCGACTGATTCCTGTGGTCGGGCCCAAGCAACTCGCCGGCATACGTACCGCTCCAACTCACCAGAATGCGCGTATCGAGCAGCGGCATCAACTCAACCAGATCGGCCAGATCCACAAGTGTCGCGCCCATAGGCGCCTGTTCGGGTTGGAGCGGATTGGCGTAGCCGGAGATCGCCGCGATCGACAACCCGGCCTCGCCGGTAGCGCGCACAAGCTTACGGGCTAATTGCTCATCACAGCCCTGGGCAAAATGGGCCTGGATCGAACCATAACCCATGTCCGCGATCCGGTCACAGAGCCGGCCGAGATCCTCGGTAGGCGTGATCGTGGTAAAGAGTCCGAGTTGCATAATGTTTCCTGTTGCTGGAATCTGCTGTGTTGCAACAACATCTCAGCAACGATTCTTTTCATGGCGCATCAGCGGATTCCAGCGGGCGACGCGCAAGTGGGCATCGACATCGACCGGCCGCCCGGTTCGGGCCGACGCCACGGCGGCGGAGGTGAGGGCCAGGCTGAAGATATTGTCCTCGATGTCGGGTTCGGCCGGGGCTTCGCCACGGACAGCACGGGTGAACTGATCCAGCCCATAGGCCATCCCGGTAAGACCAAGGCGCGGCAACGGCAACGGTTCGGGTTCCAGGTCTTCGCCGCGATAATGCCAGACCGTCTCATCCTCGCGCAGCATCAACGCGCCTTCGGAGCCAACCAGAATCAACTCGCCGTCCCAGGAACTGCGTGGCCCACGTGCGACCCAACTACCGAAGTAATGCACCGGTAGATTACCTTCAAAGAGCAGATCCACCGAGGCGCAGGAATTCCCGGCGAACCAACTCCAATCGGGCCGGTAACTGCGTGCCGAAACCTGCCGTCCGTTGCGACCAAGAATAAAGCGCAACGAGTCGAAGTGATGGATCGCCAGATCTTCGATCAGCACCTCGGACATTTTATTGCGCCAGCCGTCGAAGCGGAACGGAATACGAAACTGGCAGGTCGCATAGCCAAGATTGCCGATCAGGCCCGAGCGCACGCCATCACGCAGCGCGATAATATGCGGCAACCAGCGCCGGCCCTGACCGACCATCACCAGCGAGCGCCGGGTGCGCGCCAGATTCAACAATGTCACGCCATCGCTGAGATTCGCGGCCAGGGGCTTCTCACAGAACACCGGCAGATCGCGTTCCAATACCTCGCTCGTGATCATGCGGTGGGTTTCGGGCGGCGTTACCACCATCACCGCATCGGCGGCAACATCTTCCACGGCGCGCGCGCATCACCAAAACAGGCATCGGAGGGAACGCCATAGGCTGCCGCAACTTCGGCCAACCTGGCAGGAGCCGTATCGACCAGAGCGGCAATGTTCCAGCGCGGATCGGCCCGCAGCACATCGAGCCAGGCCCGACCCATGGCACCAACACCGATCAGGATCATGCGTAGTGGTCGATCCATAACGTCCCCTTTCGGACAGTGAGCCTAACAACCGAGTCTGCACCGACTGGCGCCGCGATCACATGCTACACACCACGCCGCCGCGCCGTTTCCCTGCTGGCCGCTTCGACTTCACGCAGCGCGGCCCGAATACGTGCCTCACTCGGCGGCTGCGGCAATTCCACAGGCGCACGCGCGCTCGGCCCGCCGTCACGGGTTGTTGCCGCCGCCGCACGCACGCCGTCATTCACCCAGGCTGAAACATCTTGCCAGGGGAAAAGAAAGCGTGCCGGGCCAACCCGATTGAGCGTGCGAATAATGTTGAACGGAAAATGCGCCAACTGATCGACATTCAGCCGCAACCAGTGCTCCAGCAGCGGGCCGAGATTGTTCACTCCGCTCTCGCCGGGCGGCGGTGCGAGCACATCCAGGGTCTGGCGGCGCAATTCTTCCACCGTAGTCAGGATCTGCACCGTTCCGCGACCACGAAGCGCAGCCTGACATGCCAGCCGATTCCCATCGTTCAGGCGCTGCTCCGGCATCCAGATCTTCTCAGCCTCGTTGGGCGGATTCAGATACTCGGCGCCGGACAAGACCCGACATTGGCATGTCTGACACACAGCGGTGCCGTCGCACACAAACCCGATATGGGCGCCATTGCGCCGCGCGACATCAAGCAAGCGCTCGCCAAGTCGTGCCTCCATCGGCACATCATTGATAATGACGGTAGGCATATTCGTCTCCTGATCAGGCGAATGTGGCCCTATTGTAGCATACCAACGGGCGCGAAGAGGTTCATCAGCAGCTAAATGCTTCCACATTGATGTTGCGGTATCGGGAGGGCCAGGGAGGGCAAGCCCTCCCTGAAAAATGTACCTTATCACCGGCTGAATGATGCAAGCGCAGCTTGCAAGCATTTAGGCAAACCCTTAGGGTAAGAGCAATGTCGCGGCCGCTATGAGTGAACGGCGGTTTCCAGGGTATACTGAAAAAGCGATTTCCTTATGCCTCCTGATAGCTGAATGTACGAAG
>JAAUQO010000123.1 GCA_012032775.1 Oscillochloris sp.
CGGCGACGCCGGATCGGACAGCGGTACGCCGGCCGCCGTCCACTCCCCCTCGTCTCCGCCACGGACCCGATCGAGCCCGGCAGGCCCAACTGCTGGGCGGGCAGCGCACAGCCGGAGGCCGAACAGCGCTAGCGCTAGCGCAGCCGCACGTCCCGTCGTCCTGTCACTCGCCGCTCGTAACCGCACCTTGAACCTCGACTATCCGACGCCCCGGGTCGGGATGGCATGATTCGCGCGCCCGGCCATCGGACCTGTCCAGACCGCTCCACCGAAGCGCCGCCGACCGCAACGGCAACCGAAGTGCCGCCAACGGCAACGGCGACGCCGGAAGTGCTCGGCTGCGACCCGGGCCTGTTGCGCGGGGGATTTGGCAACTTGTATCGCGAAAATGTCGCGGTTCGCCAGCAGTTGGGCTGCCCGACAAGTGCGGAGATCGCCGGCAGCGCCAGCGAACAGTTTTTTGAACAAGGCATGATGTACTGGTGGGGGCTGAATAATACGGCATATCGTGATACTATTTTCATATTGTTCGGACGCAGCGCCGGCACGTATGCGATCTTTCCGCCCGAAGAAGTCGCTGCGATGCCTGAACCACCGCCCAGTGACGATCCTACGGCGCCGAAAAATGGATTTGGTCGCATCTATTACAATAGAGACAGTGTGGCGAACCAACTTGGGCGCTGGACAAGTGCGGAGATCGAGTTGAAAAATGAGCGCGCCGGTGTGATACAATTTTTTGATCGCGGACTGATGCTTTACACACCAGATGATCGCCCGCGAGGCGAGGCCGCGATCTTTGTGCTTTATGATGACCTGACGTTTGAACGCTACATTGACACCTTCGGCGGCTAGACCGCCGCCGATCGCTGATACCCGCACATTGCGGTGCGACAGCGAAACAACGGGGCACCACTTATGACCGAGGTCGCTGAACAGCACACTTTCGCCCGAACGGGGCTGGCGCTTTTGCCGCTCAAGCTTACGCCGCCAGTCCGTAAGGAAGCTTTACTCCGCCCGGATTTGCAGGCATTGTTGTCTGAAGTCCGGTTGCGCACCGCTACCCTGGTAACGGCGCCGGCCGGCTATGGCAAAACGACGTTGCTCGCACAATGGGCGGCGGAACTCGATCGAACCGGAGCCGACGTTTGCTGGTTAAGCCTTGATGCGACCGATCGGACACCGGCGCTCTTGCTGGCCTATCTGGTGCGCGCATTCCAGCGCCGGCTGCCGAATGTCGGCGATCAGGCCTGGCGTATGTTGAACAGCGCCGCTGATCTGGAGCGTGACTGGCCGTTAGTGGCCGGGGCGCTGTTAAGCGATCTGCAGAGCGAGATTCAATCGCCGACGTTTTTGATCGTCGATGATTATCAACTGATCGCCGATGGGCCGATCACAAGTGCGTTGTTCGGCTATTTATTGCGAACCGCGCCGCCAACCCTGCATATCATTATTTCGTCTCGGCGCCCCTTGCAGATGGCGCCACTGCCACGATTACATGCGGAAGGCGAACTGGTCGCGATCGAGCGCCGTGATCTCTCGCTCACCCGTGAAGAGGCCGCTGAATTACTGGCACGAACCGGGGTGCAACTTGACGAGGATGAGTTGAGCCTTTTGTTGGAGCGCACCGAAGGCTGGGTGCTGAGCGTCCAACTGGCGGCTCGCGCATTAGTGCGGGTAGAAGCGGCCCGTCGCCACCACTATATTCAGTCGCTCGGCGAAAGTCAGCGCGGGATTTTCGATTATCTCGCCACCGAGGTGATGGACGATCTACCGACCGAGGTGGTCGATCTGCTGACCCGTGCGGCGCTGGCCGATGAGCTTGATCCCGAGTTGATCAGCGAGGTGCTGGGCCGGCGCGACTCGGGCGAGTTGCTTGAACGCGGAATTCAGCTCGGCCTGCCGATTACGTCGGTTGATGGGGAGGATCGCGCCCGTAGTTATCGTTTGCATCCGCTCTGGTTGCGCCTGCTGCGTGAACGAGGCAACCGCGAGATCGGTCACGAAGAACGGAAGGAACTGCATCGCCGGTTTGGGCGGGCATTGGAAAAGCGCGGTCGGCTCGATCAGGCGCTGAACCAGTATGTCGCCGCCCATGATCCCGATGAACTCGCCCGCGCCCTGCGTGAACGGGCCTGGCCCTGATCGATACGCCGCAGCGGACGACGATTCGGCGCTGGATCGAGCAGTTGCCGACCGAGTTGCGCGACAGTGATCCGGAATTGCTGCATATGTGGGGCTGGAGCGTCGCATCGGTCGCCCGTGAACAGGCGCTGCACGCAATCAGTATGGCGGCCGAGTTGTACCGCGATCGTAGCAATTATCAGCGTGAATTGCGCGCCCTGAGCGATCTCGCGGCGCTGTTGTTCTGGGAGGATCGGCCGGCTGATTTCGCCGCTGTCTGTGTGCGGGCCGTCGGCGCGGCCAACCGGGTACGCGATGCCTGGGCACGCGGGACGGCCCTGGTTAGTGTTGTGGCGCTGCTCTACAGCCGTGGACGTTATGCGGCTGCGCTGCGCGTTGCGGCACAGGCCGAACGCCATCCACGCAACCCATTCTGGAACTGGTTGCTGGCGATGACGGTGGCCTCGATCCATAATCAGCAGGGCTACCCCGGGATGGCGCAGGCCACGGTTGAGTCGGCCCTGGCGATGCCTCAGGTTGATCGCGACGATCGACTGCGCCAGGATTTGCTCCGCCAGAAAGCCGCCGCACTCGGGTTGCAGGGCGCGATGAGCGAGGCCCTGAACCTGGCCCAGGATGTGTATCAGCGACTGAGTGATTATGCCCACGAAAGCGCGATCGGCAGCAGCGCCGCGTTGCTGGCCTACCTGTTGTTGGAACAGGGCCGTACCGAAGAGGCGACAACCTATATCGGGCGCACACGGGCGATCGGCAACCGGATCGGCGCGCCCGCATTGCTTACGCGGGTGCAAGTACTCGATGTGTATGCCTCATTGCGCGTTGATCAGGCGGTTCAGGCCGCCGCCGCAACCAACGATCTGCTGCGACAGGTGCGGAGCCCGAAGCCCGAACCGACAATGCATAGTGGGTGGGGGCCGCACCTACGTGAGATTTTGCCCGACACCACCGAACCATATGCGACGCTCGCAACCCACGATCTGTGGATGCAGCATTTATTGCTGGTAACCCTGGGCGAGGGCGGCGAAACCGAGCGGGCATTGAGCCTGGCCAATGAACTGATCCGAGAGATGCAACAGCGCGGCGATGGACTCTTCCTGGCGGCGGCGCTACTGTATCGCGCCGTGTTGCAAGGTCGCCGCGCCGATGCAACCCGGCAAAGTGCAGATCTCCGCGCCGGTTGGGAACTGGCCGAAAGCCATGGCTTTAGTTATCTGCCCGCATTCCCGGTTGCAGGGATTGAAGATGTGTTGGCCGCCGCATTGCGGGCCGGCCTTGCGCCGCGGGCCGTGGCGGAAGTGTTGCGCCGGCAGATACCCGACCGGGCGGCGCAATTGCTGTTGCGGCTGCTCGATGAACCGAACGGCAGCGCGCTGATGCGCACCCGCGTTGCTGAATTACTGGGGAATCTTGGGGCCGCGATCGCCTTCCCGGCGCTGCGCGGTCTGCTGAAAGATCGCCATCAGGCAGTACGTAGCGCCGCCGAAAATGCCCTGGAGCAACTGGTCTATCGACCGGCATACCGGCTACATATTCGTACTCTGGGCGGCTTTAGTGTGTTGCGCGGCGATATCGAAATCCGCGATCGCGATTGGCGCAGCGTGAAGGCCCGCCAGTTGTTGCAACTGTTGCTGGTGGAACGGGGCCGTATGCTGCCGCGCGACCGGATTATGGATATGCTCTGGCCGGGCCTTGAAGCCGAAGCGGCCGCGAATAATTTGCGGGTTACGCTGAGCCGGCTGACAAAGGCGATCGAGCCGAATCGTCCCGAAGGTGCGCCGACCTACTATATCTTCCAGCAGGGCGATACCTACGGCTTCAATATCGAGAGTGATCATGCTTATGATTCGGCTGAATTCTCGGCCGCTGTCGAGCGTGCCCGTAACGCCCGCAATAGTGGCCGGCACGATGCCGCCCGCGAATTGTACCGGCGGGCCGTAGAGTTGTACGGCGGAACATTTCTGCCCGACTGCCTCTATGATGACTGGTCGGTGGTGGAACGCGAACGGCTGGCATTACTCTTCACCGAGGCCTCGCTGAATCTGGGTGATATGCTATTGGCCGACGGCCAACCCCACGAGGCGATCGGCCTGGCCTGGCGCGTATTGGAATACGACCAGGCCCAGGAAGAAGCTTATCAGTTGCTGATGCGGGCCTATGGCGAGTTGGGTGAGCGCAGTACAGCTCTGCGGCTCTACCTGCGCTGTACGCAAGTCCTGGAGACAGAATTGGGGGTTGAGCCGCTGCCGGAAACCGTTGCGATTTACGAACGGCTGAGAGCCGGTTGAGCCGGCGGGGGCAGCATGGTGTAGGGCGCGTGATCACGAGGGCGGCGCAGCCGTAGCTTTCGGCTGCTGTCCGCCTTCTCCTATTGGGGCTTGTCCGTCGAGGGTTCGAAAATGTATTCCAGATCGCTATAATGCCCCAGGTGCGAACTAATAAAGGCGACCGCCTCGCTGAGTTCACCGATCTGCTGCTCGGCACCACTCGCAATATGTTGGATACGCCCGCGCCACTCCTGAGGATCAATATCACGACCTTCAGGGACGACGATCCGTAGAAGAAACGACTCTACCCGACGAGTTCCCATGAGCCGAAGCCTCTCGCTACCGGGCCGCAACCTGCGGCGCCATGTGGTAATTAGTCATTCGTGCGCAGTGTACGCAGCACAGCTTACCAGCATGTAACCAAATTAACGATTTTTAACTTTCGCACTATTCGCATAGAAGGGGGCGTTGTGGAGGCTACAATCACAGTTCTGGCCGGCGACGGGATTGGGCCGGAAGTTACGGCGGAAGCGCTGAAGGTGCTGCATCAGGTATCCAACCGCTTCGGCCATCGTTTTGCTACTCAGCCGGCGTTAATCGGCGGGATCGCGATTGATGAGACGGGAATGCCGCTGCCGGAAGCGACGATCGCCGCATGCCGGGCCGGCGATGCGGTGCTGCTTGGCGCGGTCGGCGGCCCGAAATGGGATAACCCCAATGCGCAGGTGCGGCCCGAACAGGGTTTGCTGGCGATTCGCAAGGCGCTCGGGTTATACGCGAATCTGCGCCCGGTTACGATTCACCCGCTGCTGATCGATGCTTCGCCGTTGCGCCCGGAACGGTTGGAAGATGTCGATCTGCTGGTGGTGCGGGAACTGACCGGCGGGATCTATTTCGGTGAGAAGCGCCGCGAGCAACGTGCCGACGGCGAATGGGCCTCCGATCTGTGTGTGTACAGTGAGGCTGAGATTGCGCGCGTGGTGCGTACCGCTGCGAATTTGGCCCGTAATCGCAACGGCCATCTGACACTGGTGGATAAGGCGAATGTGTTGGAGACGAGCCGGCTCTGGCGAGCCGTGACGAATCGGATTGTCCAGGCCGAGTTCGCCGATCTGGAGTACGATTACATGCTTGTGGATGCGGCAGCGATGCATCTGCTGCGCCGACCGGCCGATTTCGATGTGATTGTGACCGAAAATATGTTCGGCGATATTCTCACCGATGAAGCCGCAATGCTGGCCGGCTCGATGGGTATGTTGCCGTCGGCCTCACTCGGCGAAGGCACAATGGGGCTGTACGAGCCGATCCATGGCAGCGCCCCCGATATCGCCGGCCAGGGCAAGGCCAATCCGCTGGCCACGATTCTGAGCCTGGCGATGTTGTTGCGCCATTCGCTCGGCCTGGAGCAGGAGGCCCACGCGGTTGAGGCGGCAGTCGCAGCGACGATCGAGGCCGGTATTATCACCGGCGACATCGCCCGGCCCGGCCGGCGCGCCCATAAAACCTCCGAGGTCGGCGATGCGGTGGCGGCGCGGGTATAGATAAGGCGAAGCAGGTGCATATATTTCATGCCTGGTAGCACGTAGATTGCGGCAACTGCTTCGCCTTTACGTTTGGGGTGTTATGAACTGGATACCTTACCACCGTTATCGCGATGGGGAACATACCGTTCAGGGGACAGTGCAGGTTTATCGTAACCTGGAGAGCCCGCAACTGATCAACCGGCGCGATCTGCTGGTATATTTGCCGCCATCGTATCTGGAGGGAGCGACGCGGCGCTATCCGGTGCTTTACATGCACGACGGGCAGAATCTCTTCGATGCGGGAACAAGTTTCGCCGGCGAGTGGTGTGTCGATGAGACGTTGCAGCACCTGGCGACGGAGGGGCTTGAGGCGATTGTGGTCGCTATCCCGAATGCGGGCGAGCAGCGCATGCGTGAGTACAGCCCGTATCGCGATGCGCGTTATGGCGGCGGCCAGGGCGATGCCTATCTGCGCTTTGTGATCGACACGGTACGCCCACTGGTCGAGCAGCGCTTTCGGATCAGCCAGGAGCGCGCGGGCCGGGGAATCATGGGTTCGTCGATGGGCGGATTGATCAGCCTGTATGCCTTCTTCGCCTACCCCGAGCATTTCGGTTTCGTCGGCGCGATGAGCCCCTCGCTGTGGTTTGCCCGTGGGCGGGTGATGAATACGATTCGCCGCTGCCCGCCGATCCTCGGCCGGATCTATCTGGATTTCGGCACCGCCGAAGGCGCCCGCACGGCGCATGATCTGCCCTGGATCCGCAATCTGCTGGCGAAATCCACCAATCTGGACGGTGAATTGTATGCCCTGCTGGTGCAAAAAGGCTATCGTCCGAACCGCGAAATCAGTTATGTGATCGACGAAGACGCACCCCATAGCGAAGAAGCCTGGGCACGGCGTTTACCCGATGCGCTGCGCTTCCTGCTCCGCGATCTGTAATACACGCCATCGGTCGGAATGCCGGTATACGTACTCGTACGTCGTTCCCTGGGGCGGCGTTTTGTTTGTCGATCCTGCCTGAACTGCGTTCGGAACACCCCAGGGGTTGCTGACGGCGCCGGCAGCGGAATTGATCTGCTCAGGCCACCACCGCAGATGCTACCGGCTGAAGTATACCGACGGCGATGGCAGGTTCAATCGATCCGCTATACGGCTCCCAGATGGTAACTTCGGCATCGATCGCCTGCTCGCCGCAGGCGCGGGCGACGGAAATTCGGTGGTGGCCGTCTTTGACGAAATAACATACGCCGATCTGAATAAGTTCGACCGGCGCAATCGCGATGCCGCGACTACGCGCCATTGCGACGCTCACCCAACGATCACGGAGGCGATCGTCGAGTGGCAGGAAGCGCCGGTCAAAATCGTTGCTGCGCCCAAGGGTGCCGCAGATCCGATCGAGATTAACCGGGCGAATGCCGCCGTAGCGCCGGTTGCCGTGCAGTTGTTCCGCAGGCGATTCAAGTTCGAGCAAGCGGTGCTCGCGACCCAGAATGCGGCATTTGAGCCATTCGACAAAGGCCATCCAGCGTGCGCGATTGAAGCGATAGAGCGCCCGACTAAGCATGCTGCTCGGATCATTGTGCGGGATTTGATGAAATGAAACGCTATTCAAATGGTGCAACCGTGGATCCAGCATCATCTTACTCCCTTACAGATCGCAGCTATTATGAAGGCTTGCTGTTGTGTGATGATGCCAGTCTAGCGTTGCACCGGTTTTTGCGCCTCAATCAGCGGAAGTGTTCGGCCTTGGCCATTTGACCAGGCAAGAACTGGTCGCTTGCCGGTTATACGTGCTCCCGGCGACGGGGAAAATCGGCGCGTGCTGGGTATATCATACGGTCATCGATGTGCAGACGTGATGATTGACAGTGGGGCCGAACATGAAGCTCACCATGCGCACGTATCGGCACGAAGACGATTACTGGACGATCCGCCAATTCCTGCGCGACATCTTTTTGCAGTATCAGCGCCGCGAGGTTTGCTGGCCGCTTTATCGCTGGGATTATTGGCGTTGGCATGTGCATGAGAATATTTTCCAGTTCGATCTTCGGTGATGCCCTTCAACTCCCTTGATGGCGTAGCGTGAGACCACATGCATACTGTGTCCTCGTCTGGAAGCCGAATGTGCGCCAGGTGAGGGTACAATGGACTGGGACACCTTATACTGCCCAAACCGGCACTGTGGCTGGTATGGCCGACCTTTCCACGAGGGGAAACTCGTGAAAAATGGGCATACGCGCGGCCAGCGACAAGCGTTGTGCCAAGCTTGTGGAAGAAGTGTTGCCTTGCGCTACGGAACCGCCTACTTTCAATTGGATGCCGAGCCGGCGCTGTTCGAAACCGCTGTGCGGGCGTTAGCCGAAGGCAATTCGCTCAATGGCACCGCACGTATCGTCCAAATTGCCCCCGACACGGTGACTGATTGGCTTGATCGAGCGGCGCAGCAATGTCGCTTGGTTATGCTGTACTTGTGGCAGAACCTGCATGTCACGGAATGTCAACTTGATGAACTGTGGAGCTTTGTTCACACCAAAGAACAGCATCTCGATACGGCCAAGTTGTGGTCTCCTACGTATGGTGATGCGTGGGTCTGGATTGCTTTTGCGCCACAGTGGCGTCTCGTGGCAGCCTTTTGTGTCGGAAAGCGCGATCAGGCCAGTGCCAACCTCCTGTTAGAACGCATCGTGCATGTCACGGATGCGCACATCCCATTTTTCACCAGCGATCAGTTGGCCGCGTATCGCACAGCCCTCTTGCATGCCTACGGCCAATGGCAGTATCCCGAACGACAAGGGACACGCGGTCGTCATCCCGCCCCGCGTCGTGTCCCACATCCCGATCTCCTGTATGCGCATGTGGTGAAAACACGTGCGAAGGGCGCCGTCGTTGGGGTCAGCCGGAACCTGATTTTTGGTGATCCGGCCACGCTCGAGCAACGCCTTGCCGAATCGGTCAGTAGCACCACGATCAATACCAGCTTTGTCGAGCGTGAAAACTTGATGTTGCGCCAACACAATCGTCGGCTCACCCGCAAGACCTTAGGTTTTACCAAGGAGCATCCCTGGTTGGAGAAACAACTGTGGCTGTCCCTCGCCTATTATCATTTGGTGTTGCCCCATAGCAGTTTGCGTAAGGAACTCCTGTGCCCTGAACCAACCTATGGGAACCGTACCCCACGAAAGTGGCAACCCGTCACGCCAGCGATGGCAGCGGGTCTGACCGACCATGTCTGGACGACGGCGGAGTTGCTCAGCTATCGGGTACCTGCACCCTTCCTCGACACCTTGCCGCAAGTAGAACACGTATTCCCTTCCCCTCCTCCCCTTCATCAAGGGAGTTGAAGGGCACCACCCGATCTTCAGGCGGCACTCTTTCTCTGGTACGACGATGCGGGCCGTCTGGCGGCGGTACTGCATCCCGACGGGCCGGGCGAGATGTTTGCAGAGGTGGATCCGGCCTTTCGATCGCCGGAATTGGAAGCAGCATTGATCGCGACGGCCGAGATGCAGTATGCGGTCAGGCAGGCTGATGGGACGCAACAGTTGACGATCTGGACGCATGAAACCGATGCGCTGCGCCGTGAAATAGTGCAACGGCGCGGGTACCGGCGCGGCGGTCATCCGGAGTTTCAGCGCCGGCGCTCGTTGGATCGGCCTATTCCCGCTGGTGCCGCGCCAACCGGCTACACGATTCGCGCCCTGGGCGACGAATATGAGCATCCTGCCCGCAGCTGGCTCTCCTGGAAGGTGTTCCATCCCAACGATCCCGATGAGCGCTACGAAGGCTGGGAATGGTATCGCAATGTGCAGCGCGCCCCGCTCTACCGCCGCGATCTCGATCTGGTGGCGGTGGCGGCGGATGGCGAGTTTGCCGCTTTCTGCACGCTCTGGTTCGATGATATGACCCGCAGTGCCGCACTTGAGCCGGTCGGCACCCATCCCGCCCACCAGCGCAAAGGCCTTGCCAGGGCGCTCATCAGCGAGGGCTTGCGGCGGGTGCGCGATTGCGGCGCAACCCTCTGCACGGTCGGCTCGTACTCCGATGCCGCCGGCGCATGTTACGCTGCGGTCGGTTTTGATTCGTACGAACTGAGTGAACCCTGGTTCAAAACGTGGTAAACCGGCGCCATTCCGATGGGCTGGAAAAAACCATATAATACATAACACGCAATCCCTACAGCGTAGTGGAGGTAGAGCATGACCGATGAGTCGCTGGTGCTCAGCACGATCGACGGCCGTGTCGCCATTGTCACCTTGAATCGCCCCAAAGCCCTGAACGCTCTCAGCCCCGCCTTGATTGAGCAATTGATCGCGACTCTGGCGCAGCTTGAAGCGAACGACAGCGTACGCTGCATTGTGTTAACCGGCAATGAGCGATCGTTTGCGGCCGGTGCCGACATCAAAGCCATGGTTGATGCCACGCCGATGGAGATGTATCGCGACGGCGCGATCTCGCGCTGGGCGAAGATCGCGCAGTGCAGTAAACCGATTATCGCGGCGGTAAGCGGCTACGCCTTCGGCGGCGGCTGCGAGTTGGCGATGATGTGCGATATGATCATCGCCAGTGAAAGTGCCCAATTCGGCCAACCCGAGATCAATATCGGCGTGATCCCCGGCGCCGGCGGCACACAACGGCTCACCCGCGCCATCGGCCCCTATCGCGCCATGGAGATGATCCTCACCGGCAGCACAATCAGCGCCCAGGAAGCCTTCGACTATGGGCTGGTCAATCGGATTTGTCCGGTGGAGAGCTACTTAACTGAGGCGGTGAAGCTGGCGGCGCGGATCGCCGAACAGCCGCCGCTGGCGGTGCAACTGGCCCGCGAGGCGGTGCGAGCTGCGGCCGAACGCACGCTGCGCGAAGGGTTGGAGCTGGAACTGCGCAACTTCTACCTGCTGTTCGATACCGCCGATCAGAAAGAGGGCATGCGCGCCTTTATCGAGAAGCGTAAGCCCAATTTTACCGGCGAGTAAGGCTGTGTTCCATGGATATTTCGGCTGCGCCGAAACATCCATGGAACACTTATTCTGTCAAGTAAGAGCACTATTTTATGACTGATCAAGCATTGGTTTTGTCCGAAACGGCTGGCGGAGTCACAACGATCAGCCTGAACCGGCCGCAGTACTACAATGCGCTCACACGGCAACTGCATCAAGCATTGCTTGCTGCATTACGTCAAGCATCCCGCGATCCGGCGGTGCGGGCGGTGATCCTTACCGGGGTGGGAACCGCCTTTTGCAGCGGCCAGGATCTGCGTGAATTCCCACTCGACAATCCGCTCTCGCTGGCCGACGAACTCCGGCGCAACTATCATCCGGTGATCATGCAGATGCGCAACCTCGGCAAGCCCTTAATCGCCGCAGTGAACGGGCCGGCGGCGCGCCGGGATGAGCCTGAGCCTGGCCTGCGATATTCGGCTCGCCGCCGACAGTGCGCGTTTCTCGACCGCATTTGCCCGAGTCGGACTGGTGCCCGACGCCGGGATGACCTACTTCTTACCGCGGTTGATCGGCCACGGCCGCGCCCTGCATCTCTGCCTGACCGCCGGTGAACTTGATGCGGCCAACGCACTGGACTGGGGCCTGGTGAGCGCGATCTATCCTACAGCGGAATTAGGGCCGGCGGCGTTGGCCCTGGCCGAGCAACTTGCTGCCGGTCCGACCCTGGCCTTCAGCCTGATCCGGCGCGCGTTCGCCAATAGCCTGAGCGCCGACCTAGCGGCCCAACTGGAATATGAAGCCATGGCCCAGGACGCAGCCGGCTACCACGCCGACTTCCGCGCAGGGGTTCAGGCATTTCGCGAAAAGCGGCCGCCGCAGTTCAAGGCCTGAGGGCGCATTCGGCTGCAGCGTCGAACACGCATATGCGCTTGCTGATGCGATACAGCAAAGCCATGTTGCATCAGCAAGCAATGATTCGCATGCCCTAAGCCCACACCATTCCCGCCGGGAAATCTGCCGCTACCCTCGGCGGTAATTCGTTCTATAATTGTTCAGATATATGTCAGCTATAGCGATGCGCGATACTGCGGTGAGCAGCAACGATTATATGCATGAACGCGGCCGGTGCGCAGTCATTTCGCCAGGATAGAGAGCCTTGGAATCAGCCCACACCCCACCTAAACCTATTGGCAGCCATGGTTCGGAAATGAACGCCGACACGGAACTGATCGCACGCTTGCGCGCCGAGAATGCGGAGCTACGGCGCCAATTGGCGGAACGTGAACAAGCGGCGGCTGAATGCGATCCGGCGCATTATGTCGCGTTGTTTTCGGCTTTGCCGCTGCCGGTTGCACTGTACCGGCCGAATGGCGTAGTACAAGCGATCAATGCAGCCCATGTGACAATGTTCGGGAAGGCGCCGGCCGACCTGATCGATCGTTATAACCTGCTCTGCGATACTACTGAGCACGAAGCTTTGTTTGTGCAGCACTTCGTTCAGGCGTGCAGCGGAGTTGTCAGCACCGCGCCGCCCACACAGTTTGCGCGAGCGGCCTGCGGGCGGCGCGTGTGGATGCAAGGAACATACTTCCCGATCTACGGATCGGACGGGGCATTGATCTTGATCGGTGAGTTACTGATTGATGTCGATGCACACATGCAGGCCGATACAGAGCGCGATCAAGCAATCGCGATCCTGGCCCAACGCGAACGCCGGCTGCGCGTGATCTTCGAGAACAGCGCCAGCGGCATCACCCTGGTAAGCGCGGAAGGAGTAACACTTGCGGCCAACCCGGCGATGGCCCGGATCCTGGATTCGCACCCGGATGAATTGATCGGACGCCTGATTATGACCCACACGCATCCCGAGGATGTGTGGCACGAGCGGGATCTGTTTGCCGAACTAATCGCCGGCCGCGCGATAATTATGTGATCGAGAAGCGCTACATCCGCAGCAACGGCAGCCTCGCCTATGCCCGACTCGTCTCGACCCCGGTACGCAGTCCGGAAGGAACGATCGAAGGTGTGGTGCGGATCGTCGAGGATGTGACGGCGCAGCGCGAGGCGGAAGCGGCCGAACAAGCAACGCGGCGTCTGCTGAGCGCCCTAATCGAGCAGATCCCGGCGCTGATCTTCATCAAAGACATTGCCGGGCGTTACCTGCTGGTCAACCATGCATTTGCCGCGATCTCCGATCATACTCCGGAGCAGATGATCGGGCATTGCGACGAAGAGCTGATCGATCCTGATGAAGCGCAGATGTATGCTGAGCAGAATGCCACCGTGATCGCGGCCAGAATTCCATTGAGTTATGAAGGAACGCACAGCATCGACGGCGAGTTGCATACCTTCACCTCAATCAAATTCCCGCTCTACAATAGTGCCGGCGAGCCATATGCTTTGGGCGGCGTAGCGATCGATGTAACCACACAAAAGCAAGTGGAGGCCGAACGACGCACGATCGAGCTACGGCTCCGGGAAACCCAAAAACTGGAGAGTCTGGGCTTGATGGCGGGCGGGATCGCCCACGATTTCAACAACCTGCTGGTTGCCGTGCTCGGCAACGCATCATTGGCACTCGACGAACTCGCCGACACGAGTGCAATCCGCGAGAGCTTACAGCAGATCGAACTTGCCGCCCGACGAGCCGCCGATCTCACCCGTCAATTGCTGGCCTACGCCGGCAAAGGCCGATTAAGCACCAGAGCGGTACAAGTGAATACCCTGATTCAGGAAATGACGAGCCTACTGCGCACCTCGTTACCGCGTTCGGTCCAACTCCAGTGCGAACTAAGCCACGATGTACCGTTAATCGAGGCCGATCCAACCCAGATCGGCCAGGTGATTATGAACCTGGTGATCAATGGCGGCGAAGCGATCGGCGAGCGCCGCGGGTCGGTGACGGTGCGCAGCGAGTTGGTGCATGTCGATGCCGACAGTTTAGCCCATTTTTACCTGGCGCCGGAACTCCGCCCCGGACCGTACGTCCGGATCGCGGTTCGTGACACCGGATCAGGCATCGACGCAGAGGTTCAACAGCGGATCTTCGAGCCGTTTTTCAGCACCAAATTCACCGGGCGCGGGCTAGGTTTAGCGGCGGTGCTTGGGATTGTGCGCGGCCATGGCGGCACGATCACGGTGTATAGCGAGCCGGGGCGCGGATCGGTCTTCCAGGTTTTGCTCCCGGTAGAGGAAGTGACGAGCGATACAGAAGCGACGCCGGCCCTTGCGAGTGTTGGCGGCCTCAAAGGAACAATCTTACTGGTAGACGACGAAATCGAGGTACGAACCGTAACGCGGCGCATGCTGGAGCGGCTCGGCTTACAAGTGCATGAGGCTGCGGATTCGGGAGCGGCGCTGGAGTTGGCGGCACAGCACCATGCCGACATACCGATCGCCCTGATGGACATCACCATGCCCGACGTAGGCGGCGAAGCGTTAGCCGGCGCTTTATTGGCAAGCTACCCACAAATACGCATTCTGCTGATGAGCGGCTACAGTGAAGATGTGATCAGCAAACCGGGGGCGCAGCATATTCATGGGTTTCTCGCCAAACCATTTGTGTTACACGAACTCGCAGCGGCGATCGACGACATATTGCGTCGTGATGGCTGATACCCGATATCTGACATTCCAGATCTATCAAACACCGGGCAACATACGTCAATCGCCAACTACCCACCCAACTCACGGGCGGTAGCGACGATATCGGCCAGCACCCCGGCAGCCGTAACAGCCTGGCCGGCGCCGGGGCCACGGACAATCAGCGGTTGCGCGTGGTAGCGATCACTGGTAATACTGAACAGATTATCGGGGCCGCGCAGCGCTGCCAGGGGATGATCGCGCGGCAATGAACGCAAAGCCACCTGCACACCGGCTGGTTCAACCAATGCCACATAGCGCAGCACCTCATTACGGCGTTGTGCTCCGGCGACGCGATCGGCGAGCGGTGCATCGAGTTCATCGAGCCGATCAAGAAACGCCTCACGGCTCAGATCGGCGAGTGCCGACGGGAAGAGCGGCTCCGGCGCGAGTTGGGCGAACTCACAGGGCCAACCGCAGGTACGAGCGAGGATGAGGGCCTTACGGGCAACATCGGCGCCGCTCAGATCATCACGAGGATCGGGTTCCGTATAGCCAAGTTCATACGCCCGGCGCACAGCGGCAGAGAGTGGCCTACCGGCATCGAGTTCCGAGGCGATGAATCCGAGCGTACCACTGACACAGGCCTCAATCCGTTGAACCGCGTCACCACTATCGAGCAAGGCCTGAAGCGTACTGATCACCGGCAACCCGGCGCCGACGGTCGCCTCGTAGCGGGTAACACCAGCGGCGGTGAGTGCGGCAAACTCCGTCATCGCTCCGCACAAGGGGCGTTTATTAGCGAGCACCACTCGATGACCGGCCTGCAGCGCCTGTATAAGCGCCGGCGCCTGGCCATCGGCAGCGGTCAGATCGACAACGATACAGGGAGTGGCGGGCAAACAATCCAACCACGAGCTTGACAGCCTACCGGATGCCAGGGCAACAAGCGACAAACCGGCAGTTTTCGCCTCAAGTGCTGCTTCAACTGCACCCACTTGTAAGGAATCGCTATCGGCAAGCACAGCGGAGCTATCAGCAATAGCGCGGAGCGACAACATAAACCCGTAGCGACGAGCAAGATACTCGCGCCGGCCAAGGATTTGACGCACCAGCGCCCGCCCAACACCACCAAAGCCAAGTTGGATGAGATGCATCCATTCCTCCTGAAACCCCTACACCAGAGCGCCGGATCTCGGGCCGTCGCAGACCATAGGGCAAGCAGCCAGGTCGTATCGCCAAACCCGGCGGCAATTGACGGCACCATTGTACCATTGACCCAACTGAGCATTGTTTGACACCGTTTATGGCTCTATGCTATACTCTGCACGTTCGTGAAACGTGGTGCCTGTAGCTCAAAGGTTAGAGCGCCTGACTGTGGATCAGGAGGCTGTGGGTTCGACCCCCATCAGGCACCCCATCCAATACTTCGATAAGCGCTGCGAGTACTGGTCCCATCTCTGCGCGCGGCCGTAGTCGTACAATTCTGCGATTCTCCACCCAAATCTGGTCGAATACGGACTTGACGAGTGCTAGTCGCTCCGCTGCCGTGGCTTCTTTGAGAAGCGCGGGCATATCGGCAAGCAAATAGAGTGACCGTTGCACATCAAAGGCTCCGCCTCTCGGCGGTAGGCCTTTTTTGTCGTCGTTATCCTTGACCTTCCGCTCATATTCAGACCTCGTAAGTATACCCGCATTGTACGCCTGTTTCAACTGGCTTAGAAACGCTTCTTGGGCGGCATCACGGATGTCGTTCGGTGGCTCGTCTTGCGCTGTCAGGCGCTGCGCTTCGGCAAGAATGGCTGCCTGTGCGGTAGGGGGTACGACCAGCAGACTGAGAATCTCCAGCATTTCGCCTTCCAGATTCTGGGCGCGTGCTTGCGGTGCGGTACACTCGCGGCGTGAGAGCCCTCCACAGCGATAATAGCGCCCATTGCCATTGGTACTGCCCGATTGATGCCAGAGCTTGCCGCCACAGTGTTCGCAGCGGACAACCCCGGTTAACCAGGCGCGGACGTCACGCACCGGCGAACCGCGCTCGCGGGTGCGTTCCTCACGAATGAGTTGGGCAGTGGTGAACACGGTTTCGCTCACGAGCGGCGGATGCTTGCCAGGGAACTGGACACCGCCACTGGAGACCATCCCGATGTAGGCCGGGTTGCCCAGGATAGTGCGGACGCTCTCGCGGCCGAAGCGCCCGCGCCGCCCGGTACGGGTTTCGTGAGTCTGCCACCCGGCAGCATTCAGTTCGTCAGCGATGGTCGTGTAGCTGTGCTGCCGGGTGACGTACAGGTCGAAGATCCGCCGCACCACCGGCGCATCGGCGGACGGCACCAACTCCCCATCCGTGCCTTTCTCATAGCCAATCGGGATCGGGCCGACCCAGCCACCCTGTTGGGCCTTCTCGCGCTTGCCCTTGGCCGTCTCCAGCGAGAGGTTGCGGCTGTAGAACTCGGCGAACCCGCCCAGGTTGGTGAGCACCATCCGGCCTACCGGCGTCGAGAAGTCCATCTGCTCGCTGAAGCTCACGAACTGGATGCCCTGGCGCTCAAACTGCTCTACAACTTCCATCAGCAGACGCACGCGGCGGAAGAAGCGGTCGAGCTTGTGCACAATCACCGCATCCACCCGCCGCAGTGCTACGTCGTCCAGCAACTGGCGGAGTTGCGGGCGCTCTGCGATCCGATCCTTGAACGCACTGATTCCCTCGTCCGCATAGACGTGGACAACTGTCCAGCCCTGCACCTCGGCGTACATCCGGCAGGCCCGCTCCTGAGCGGCCAGGCTGTAGCCCTCCTCGGCCTGCTCCTCCGTCGAGACGCGAATGTAGATCGCGGCACGTTTCATTGCTGCTCCTTCGGGTGCTCCCCGGGCTCCGGGGATACCTGCGATTGTACGCGACCCTGCCGTTCCGCGTCCAGACGGGCCAGAATCGCCGCCAGGGCATGCATGAACTCCGCCAACCCGCCCGCACGACCAGGTTCGGTGAGCGTGATCCGCTCGCGCAGATCATCAAGATGCTGATTGTGGTCGTGCTGGGTCATGGCATACCTATTCGTTCGCTCGGGAGTCGTTACCGACTGGACGTTTCCGGGCGCGTCACGCCACCGCGGCATTCGTGGTGTGCTATT
>JAAUQO010000124.1 GCA_012032775.1 Oscillochloris sp.
CTGGGTTCCCGGTTCTGGGTTCTCGGTTCTCGGTTCTCGGTTCTGGGTTCTGGGTTCTGGGTTTCTCGGTTCTGGGTTCTCGGTTCTCGGTTCTGACCGGTACGCAGATCGAATGTTTTTCGCAATTGGTCATGCCGCTCGCGCGACGGAATCACCTGGCAAAACCCGACCCGATTGAGCCGGTTTGGCGTGGCGCCGATGATGCGATCGTGGTGCCCAACGCTCCACAAGATAATGTCTGGGCGCCGCGGGTGCTCAAGCGTCAGACTACTGCCGGCGCCGAGTATTGGTTGTATTATGCATCTGCTACCGATCCGAACGATCGCCGGATTGCGCTGGCCCGCCTGACGCAAGGCACGATGCTGGCTAACCTGACGGTGCAACGCGATGCTGATACCGTGATCGTGCGTTTCGACACCGGCAGCGATTTGCCGGTGGGCGGAAGTGTGCTGATCACCTTCCCGCCCCAGATCGATGTGACGACGATCGTTCCGCTCGGGCTGACAAATTTCGCCCCCGGCGCTGAGTTGCGGGTTGATCCTGCCGCCGTCACCGATGCGGTGGCGCGGGGTGTTGCCCGTGGCGCGTTGCTGGTCGATCTCAGTTCGGCAACGGACGCTACAATTGCCGGTAACAGCAAGGAGATCCGCTTTCAGTTGTTGGAGTCCGCCGGAACTGTTGCCGGATTGGTGCAGACGTTTACGACACTGCGTGTGCTTGAGCAAGGTGTAGTGACGGTGCCCGGCATCGATCCGCCGCCAACCAATACGCCGACGGTTACAGCAACTGCCTCGGCTATGCCCACGACGACCAGTACGCCGACCAATGCACCGGATCCGAATAATCCGTATCGGATCTATCTGCCGATGTTGATGACACCATAATATTTTTGTGCCGGAACTCTTGGCGGACGCCGTAGGGAACGCGGTGTGCGGCGAACCTGTGGCGATGAGTTGTGCAGCAGTTTGGAGCTATGTCGTGGTGGTGCGTCTGCTAGTGTCGGTACTCATGACGGCTGTGTTCGGATTAGGAATGCTCTCAGGGTATCAGGCGCCGGCAATGTCCCATGCCGGCTACTCGTTACGCTTCTACGGCAGCGGCGTGAATGATATCGACCGGGTGAAGATCGCGCTCACGCCCGACCGGCCGATCAACCTCGGCGGTGCCTTTACCCTGGAGTTCTGGCTCAAGGCGCTCGCCCAGGAGAACCGGCGCCGGCATGTGCCTCCGGCGATCGCACCTGGATCCGCGGCAACATCGTGATCGACCGCGATGTTTTTGGGCCGGGCGATACGGGCGATTATGGGGTCGCATTGCGCGGCGGGCGGGTGGTCTTCGGCGTGGCCCAGGGATCGCAAGAGTTCGATCTCTGCGGCACCACCGTCGTGACTGATGGCGCGTGGCATCATATTGCGCTGACGCGGGCGACCAACGGGCAGATGCGGATCTATGTCGATGGCCAGCGCGATGCGAGCGGGAACGGGCCGAGCGGCGATGTCGCGTACCGCGAAGGGCGGGCGACCCAATACGCCAACGACCCGTATCTGGTGCTGGGGGCCGAGAAGCACGATTTCGGCCCGGAGTATCCCTCGTTCAGCGGCTGGATGGACGAGTTGCGGATCTCGACCGAGGTGCGCTACAGCGACACCTTCACAGTGCCGGCCGGGCCGTGGAGCAGCGACGCGAGTACGGTGGGGCTGTACCACTTCGATGCCGGGAGCGGGACGCAGGTGGCGGATAGTGCGGGGGCGACGGGCGGACCGAGCGACGGCGTGCTGCGGGTAGGTGGTGCGCCGGGCGGGCCGCAGGGGCCGATCTGGAGCAGCGATACCCCCTGGAATACCGTTGCGCCGACTGTTACCCCACAAGCCTCGGCGACTCCGGTGAGGACACCTGATTTTGATCACCGGTTGTATCTGGTGCTGCTGTAGCCGGTTCAGCGGCAACACCATTTAATAGTGGCGAAAGATTTATGTGCCGCCGCTGTTCCTGTTACGGCCTTGTCATTCTCGCGATCTACGATAGTGGCCGGTATTGTTGGAGCAAGCACTCCTGATCTGGAGAGAACACCAATGACGACATTCGACACAACTGCCGAGCGCACCACAGTCTATGATCTTGTTATCGGCGGCCTTCACGATCTCCTGGCGGAGCAGGAGCGCCCGATTCCCGCCGATCTCGGCGAAGCGACCCGGTTGCTTGGGAAAGAGGCCACGCTGGATTCGTTGGGCCTGGTGACGCTGATCGTCGATTTGGAGGCGCGGATCGAAGATCGCTTCGATATCGCACTTACCCTCGCCGACGAACGTGCGATGTCGCAGCAGCGCAGCCCCTTTCGTACCATCGGCGCACTGACCGACTATATTTGCACCTTGCTCGCCGAGGAGCGTTGACCATGACCGATCAGCCGGTTCTGCTGGTTACCGGCGCTCGGAAGGGCATCGGGCGCTTTCTGGCCGAATACTACCTTGCCCGCGGCTGGCTTGTTGAAGGTTGCAGTCGCGAACCATCCGATCTCGCCAACCCCGGCTATGCCCATCATTGCCTTGATGTCAGTGACGAGAATGCCGTCCGCACCATGGTGCGCGAGATCGGCCGTCGCCACAAGCGCCTTGATGCCCTGATCAATAATGCCGGCGTCGCAGCCATGAATCACGCCCTGCTCACCCCTGCCTCGGTTGTCGAGCGCACCCTGGCGGTGAATGTCCTGGGCAGTTTCCTGGTTACGCGCGAGGCCGCACGTTTGATGCAGCGCCGCCGCTTCGGCCGGATCGTCAATATGGGCACCGTCGCCGTGCCGCTCCAGCTTGAAGGCGAGGCCGCCTATGCCGCTTCGAAAGCCGCAGTTGTCAGCCTGACGCAGGTGCTGGCCCGCGAGTTGGCGCCCTTCGGTATTACCGTCAATCTCGTTGGCCCCTCGCCGATCGAAACCGACCTGATTCGCGGTGTGCCCGCCGACAAGATCGCCGCGATCATCGAGCGCCTGGCGGTTAAGCGCCTCGGTCGGCCCGAAGATGTGGCCAATGTGATCGATTTCTTCATCAGCCCGGCCAGTGATTATGTGACCGGACAGGTGATCTATCTTGGAGGTGCATAATGAGCATCACCTGGTTGTTTGAGCGCATGGCGCGGCGTCCCGATGTGCCGGCGCTGATCTGGAACGATACGCCGTATACCTATGCTGCGTTGCTGGAGTGTGTCGATCGCTGGCGCGATGAACTCGATGCACATGCCGTACAGGGCGGGCAAGTTGTTGCGTTGGAAGGCGATTACTCGCCGGCGGCCTGTAGCTTGTTGCTGGCCCTGATCGAGCGGGGATGCATTCTTGTGCCGCTTACCGACTCGGTCGTCGCCCAGCGCGAGGAATTTTTGCAGATCGCCGAAGTGCAGGTTGTGGTGAGCTTCGATGCGGGCGATGACTGGCGGATCGAGCGGCGTGATATCACGCCCGCCAATCCGCTCACCTGCTCGCTGCGCGCTGCCGAAGCGCCCGGCCTGGTGCTTTTCTCCTCAGGCTCGACCGGCAAAAGCAAGGCGGCCCTGCACAACTTCGTCGGCCTGCTGGAGAAGTTCCAGGTTGAGCGCCACGCCCGCGTAACCCTGACCTTCTTATTGCTCGATCATATCGGTGGGATCAATACGTTGCTCTACACCTTCTCGAACAGCGGCACGGTGGTTAGTGTACGCTCACGCGATCCCGATGTCGTTTGCAAGGCGATCGCCGATCACCATGTGCAAAGCCTCCCAACGTCGCCGACATTCCTGAACCTGCTGCTGATCTCCGAGGCCTACACACGCCACGATCTGCGTTCGCTGGAGTTGATCACCTACGGCACCGAGGTTATGCCCGCGAGTACCCTGGAACGCATCCACGCCTTGTTCCCGCAGGTGCAGTTGTTGCAAACTTATGGCCTCTCGGAATTGGGCATTCTGCGCTCGAAATCGCGATCCTCCGACTCGTTATGGGTGAAAGTCGGCGGCGAGGGCTACGAAACGCGTATCGTCGCTGGCGTCTTACATATTCGTGCCCGCTCGGCCATGCTCGGCTACCTCAATGCGCCAAGCCCATTTGATGAGGAGGGTTGGTTCAACACCCAGGATATGGTTGAGGTAGACGGCGAGTACCTGCGGATCCTTGGTCGGCGCAGCGAGATCATCAATGTCGGCGGCCAGAAAGTCTATCCGGCCGAGGTTGAGAGTGTGTTGCTTCAGGCCGAAAATATCCGCGATGCCGCAGTTGTCGGCGAGGCCAACCCGATTACCGGCCAGATGGTTGTGGCGCGGGTCAATCTCTTTGCAGCCGAAGATCCGGCCGGCTTGAAACGTCGCCTCCGCGCCTTCTGCCGCGAACGCCTTGCCGCCTATAAGATCCCGGTCAAAATCGAGATCAGCGCAAACGATCAGCACAGCGCTCGCTTCAAAAAAATGCGCCGCAGCGCCTCCTAACAAGGAAAAAATACACCGTTGCCGGGTCGATAACCCGGCGACGGTGTATAATGGAACTATCATCCCCTGGGCAGCCCCACGTTGTGCAGCTACGACCGGCAGGAATAGACGCGGATACCGCGGCTGCCCGGCGTCCGCGAACGCATTCAACGAGGAGGCGTACCATGCAGAAAATCAATACGCTGTTCGGCAAGCGCGTGATCGATTGTCGCTCCGGCAACGCAGTCGCTAATGTGCGAGATGTGGTTCTTGATCAGGATCATCGCCATATTCACACCCTGGTGATCGGCGACGGCAACTGGTCGGGTAGTGAGCGTGTCGTGCATTGGAATGACATCACCGGCGTCGGTGAGTTTGTTGTCATCGACGGCATGGATCAATTGATCCCGGTCGATGAAGATGCCGAGGTCGCTGAGTTGCGCGCCTCTGCCGAGCAGATCACCGGCAAAAAGGTGATCAGCACCACCGGCGAACAGGTTGGAACGGTCGCTGATCTTTATTTCGTCGCCGATGGTACGATCGCAGCGCTCGAAATGAAGCAAGGTATCTTCGGCTCCGGGCCGAATTTGTTGCGCGCCGAACATGTTCAGGCGATCGGCCGCGATGCGATCATCTCCGACAGCGCTGAACTACTCACCCACGAGCAGTTCGCCGGCCCCAGCCTGTCGCCGGCCGGGTTGGAGGAACCTCGGGCCGACGCGGAGTTTGGCCCTGAGGAACATGGCGACGCTATGGCCGATTTGGCCGAGTACGATCGTAAGCCGATGGAGTCCGAAGTTGGGCAGACAACCGATGACACGGCGTCCGATGATGTGATCGCAGTAGAGCCTGATGGTCGCCCGTATCAGCCCTGATCGGCAACCGGGTGCAGGATAGGTGTCGGTCTGCCTTGTTTGCAGTTTCGGCAAGTACGTAGCACCATGATCTGGAGTGTTACGACAGGTTTCAGGGGCAGGGCTTGGCGATGGCATGTGTCCGGCCCTGCTGCCTGTATCCTGTTGCCTGTATCCTATCAATTCAGGAGACTCAGCCTTGTTTGCCGAGACGCTCGAAGCCCTCGATATTCAAACCGGCGCGCTTCTTGTCGGCGCCCCCGCAAAGCTCGGTATCGCTCATTTGAATGGAGCATTGGCCGATTATGGCCTTTGTCTGCCGATCGATCCGCTGGCCGGCGATGTGACTCTGGCCGATCTGGTGCGCTGGAATGCCGGCGGTCGCCGTCGTATGCGCTACGGCTCGATCGGTCGCTATGTGCGCGCCGCCACCCTTGGCGCGGAACAGTTCCGGATCGGTGGGCCGACCCTGAAGCGTTCGACCGGTTACGGACTCAACCGTGCCCTGGCCGGTCGCGGCGTCGATCTCGGCGCGATCCACGAGGTGATGTTTAATCTGCGTCCGTTGCCTGCATCTCGTGCGGCGCTCTTGATCCGCTGCCGTTCGCTCGCAGATGCTTGTCGCCTGGGCGCAACCCTGGCATTGGCACGGTTGGAGTTGAGTGCGCTCGCATTCGCCGCTGATGCTTCCGCAGGGCTGCTGTTGGTCGAGTTGGAAGGCCCGTCGCAGGTTCTGGATCGCCAACTTGGCCGGGTTCATGCTCAGGTTGCCGCTAGCGCTCTGGCGATTGAACCGGCTGACGCCGGCGCATGGTCGCGCTGGGAAGAGTTAGCCGCCGCGCAGGTCGATCATGCGGCTGTGGCGCTCGATCTGACTCTGCCACGCGCCGCATTGCCTGAATTGGTCGAACGCGCACAAGCCCTTGCCGACCGCTATGGCTTCGGGCTGACGCTCTGGGGCGATGCCGGTGTCGGCGCATTGCATTTGCGCGCTCATACCCCCGACGGCGCGGCACTTGATTTGCGTGGCGCCGGCGAGGCCGATCAGGCTCTGGCGGTGATCGCCGCCCTCGCTCGTACTCTGGGCGGCGATTATTCGACCGAATTCGGGCGCTGGCCTGCCGCCGCGAATACGGTGTTGTTGCCGACGTTTGCCCACATGCTGAGCGACGGCCCGCCATCCGGCGGAACAACCGTCGATCTGTTTGCCGAGCTGCGTGCGATCGTCGGCGAGGCATATTTGCTCACGCGTGACGGCGATGTGGCGACGTATGAAACCGATGCATCATCGCACGTCCCACCGGCGAGCCGCTGGCGGTCGCGCTGCCGGCCTCTACCGACGAGGTTGCGGCGTTGCTGCGTCTGGCCGCCGCCCATGGCATTCCGGTGGTCTCACGCGGCGCCGGGAGCGGCCTGGCCGGTGGTTGCGCACCTTCGACCGGCGCACTGGTGATCGGCCTCAACCGGATGGAGCAGATTACGATCGACGCAACCCAGATGGTCGCCCATGTCGGTGCCGGGGCCGTTACCGCCGACGTGCAAACCGCCGCCGAGCGCGCCGGGCTCTTCTACCCGCCCGATCCCTCCAGCCAGACCGTTTCGACGATCGGCGGCAATATCGCCTGTAACGCCGGCGGCCCGCGCTGCCTGAAGTACGGTGTTACCGCCGATTATGTTCTGGCGCTTACCGCAGTCCTCGCCGACGGCACGATTGTGCGCTGGGGCGATGGCCTCGCCGGTCAAGGCCCAACCAACGGTCTGGCGCAGTTGTTGGTTGGCTCGGAAGGTACGCTGGCCGTGATCACCGAGGCTAGTTTGCGCCTGATCGCGAAGCCCGCCGCTCGCCGCACAACCATGGCGATTTTCGCCGATCTCGATGCGGCATGCTCAACCGTCGAGCGGATTATGGCAGCCGGAATTGTGCCCGCCGGCCTGGAATTGATGGACGACACGACGATCGCCGCAGTTGAAGCTTTCCTTAAAATCGGTTTGCCCTCCGATGCGGGCGCGATGCTGTTGATGCTGGTTGATGGCGAGCCCGAGCAGGTTGATGCCGACGCCGCGCAACTGGCCGATCTGGCCCGTGCCGGCGGCGCCCTACGTGTGCAGACCGCCCGCGACGCCGTCGATGAGGCCAATCTCTGGAAGGCGCGCCGCGTTGTCTCGATTGCGTTGACGCGGGTGCGACCGAATCGGCTCGGCGAAGACATCAGCGTGCCGATCCCGCAGATCGCGGCCTGTGTGCGGCGCATCAAGCAGATCAGCCTCGAATACAACTTCCCGATTGTTGTCTATGGTCACGCCGGCGACGGCAACCTGCATCCGAATATTCTCTTCGACGGTCGCGATCCCAACGATACAGAGCGCCTCTGGCCGGCGGCCGAGGCGATTTTCGCCGCCGCACTTGCGCTCGGCGGTACGCTCTCCGGCGAACATGGCATCGGGACGCTCAAACGGCCCTTTATGCGTCATGCCCTCGGCGACGACTTGATCGCCGTCCAACAACGGATCAAGGCTCACTTCGATCCACAAACCTTGCTCAATCCCGGCAAGGTACTGCCCGAGGCGTCGTAGCGCCGTGGCGGGGTAACGACGCGCTGGCGGGGGAGTGACGCAAGATTTTGCGTCGTTGCCCCGCCCTTGTAGCCTGTAGCCTGTAGCCTATGATCACAAGTCCATCGAACGCCGCCATCAAAGCGATCCGCAGCCTCAAGCAGCGCAAAGAGCGTACGGCACGTCAGGTCTGCTTTGTCGAGGGGATTCGTCTCGTCGGCGAGGCGATCCAACTCGGCGTGACGATCGAGCAGTTGGTGGTGGCGCCTGAGCTACTGAGCAGCAGCTTTGGGCATGCATTGGTTGCCCAGGCCGCCAGTGCCGGTGTGCCGCGCCTGGAAGTCTCGGGCGAGGTATTTGTCGCTCTATCGGGCAAGGACGGCCCACAGGGCCTGGGCGCAGTTGTGCGCCAACGCTGGGAGTCGCCGGAGTCGCTACGGCTTGACGATGCGCCGGGCTGGATCGCACTAAGCAGTGTCGCCGATCCCGGCAATCTCGGCACGATTCTGCGCACCGCCGACGCGGTTGGGGCCAGCGGCGTGATCCTGCTCGACGAGAGCACCGATCCCTACGATCCGGCGGCGATCCGGGCAAGTATGGGCGCCCTCTTCGCTCAACGCCTGGTGCGTACCACATTCGACGCATTTGCCGCCTGGAAGCGGGCGACCGGCGCATATCTGCTCGGCACCGCAGATAGCGCCGGCATGGATTATCAGGCGACAACCTACCCGCAGCCGCTGGTGTTGCTGATGGGCAGTGAGCGCCAGGGGCTGCCTGCCGAACAGCAGGCATTGTGCGATCTGCTGGTCGCAATTCCAATGCGCGGCCGGAGTGATTCGCTCAACCTCGCCGTCGCCAGCGGGGTGATGTTGTATGAGTTGCTGCGTCAAAGGCGGGGATGAAGCGATTCCCATTGCCCAATTGCTCAATTCCCCATGATCATTTCCGCACACTTCTCGCCGCTGATCATCGCCGCGTTGATGCTGCTGGCCTCGGTGAACTCGGCGGCGAAGCATAACCCCGGCCTGCCGCTGCGGTTCGCGGGCAGTGTCGGATGAATGCCCGGCGGCTGGCTAAACTGCGCATAGGCGATCCGGTAGAGCCGCAGCGGTCGATAGCTTTCCAACGCATTCAACGCCGTCCGATCGCCGGCGAACATCAGGCCCAGATCGGCATGGGCGCGCGCGAACAGCTCCTCATCACTCAGATCAGGCACGCCCAACACCGTCGCGCTGAGCAAATGCCGGCCGGGCGGGGCATAGCGCGGCGCAACATTACTGAGCAGCACGGCATTATTGACAAAGGCATCGGCGGCGGCGTTGAGCAGCAGTTTTCGGCCCTGGTAGAGCGGCACATCCCCGGCGAAGTACAGCGTTACCGTGCCAACATGGGATTGTGGCAGATCGATTCCGCTCAGCCTCGCAGCTTCCGGCGCCGCGTCGCAATAACGACAAGATCGGCCTGTTGCTCACTGCCGTCGGCAAGTACGACCCCATTCACACGCGATCCGTCGCACAGCAGGTTGCGCACCGGCGTATTCAGGCGCAGCGCCCCGTGTTCGCGTAACTCGGCGGCCAACTGCTCACTGAGCGCGCCCATGCCGTGCAATGGCACGCATGTTGCTCCGTCGCTAAGCATCTTGAAGTCGAAGCGTAGACACTTGGCGCTGGTTTGCAGGGTGCGATCAAGGAGAATTCCGCCGTAAAACGGGCGGAAGAACCGGTCGATCGCCGCGCGACTAAACCCGCGCCCTTGCAAGTACGCCTCCGCGCTTTCGTCGTCGCCGGCAAGAATTGCCTCGATCGAGCGACTGCGCATCTCCACTGCGAAGGCCAGCGTGCGCAATTTATCCAACGGCGTGATCGCGCTACTCAACCCGGCGGCTAGTTTATCCGGCCATGATCGATCGCGCAGCGGGTCGGTCAGAATCTCGCGTCGCCCATGAACGCAAACGATTGCGCCGGGATCAAACGCGCACAACTGCAAGGCTTGTAGATCCAATTGGCGTTGCGCCGCCGGATACTGGTTAAAAAGTACTTGAAAACCGCGATCAAGAATGAAATTTTCGATATAATCACTACGGACACGTCCGCCAACCGATTCCGTCGCTTCATAGACAGTAACTGAATGGCCTGCACGCTGTAATAAACGCCCACATGTTAAGCCGGCTACGCCTGCTCCGATGACAAAGATGTTCATTACTCTTATCTTTTGTAGTAAATGGGGTTTCAGCCTTCCTGATGCTGAGTATAGCATAAAATAATCTACTCTTGCCGTCGTGAATACTATCGCGTACAATACGATAACCTGTTTGGCCGGTAGTTATACATAGAAAAGGCATGCGGTGAGTGTTGCGAACGCTCGCCCATTCCGTGTCGATACGGCTGGATCCGGGCGTGTTCCGGCCGTTGCGAGGAGATTATGCACCATTCTTGTCACACGTTGCGTGTACCCGTACTGCCGAAGGTTGTAGTGACGTTTCTGGCTCTGATTGCACTAATTGTGACGTACGTGCCGGTAGGGACACCGCCCGTAGCTGCCGGCGGTAGCAGTAGCGTTGATGCCGGTTGGCGGCCGTTTATCGAATGGCATGCGACGGCGACCACCGGCGGTATTCCCCGGCGTACGTCGATCAAAGCCTTTGTTGAAGCCGGCGAGCAGATCTTCCTTGGCTCCAGCGCTATTGGCTATGGTCAGGGTGATATTGTTATCCGCTCGCCGACCGGGAGTCTGCCGGCCGATGAAGACAGTTGTGTCGAGCGGAACGGTGGAACGGTCGGCCGGATTAATGATCTGGGCGAGGAGCAAGCCGGCCCGCGCACGGCTTCCAACCCCAGCGGCTATCTGCCCTGTGTGATCACCGACGCTGAGACGACCGCAGCCGGTACGGGGATCTGGGAGTTTGATTTTATCAGCCCGAACCCCAATGCGCCGATCAGTACCAATCCGACCCCACTCCGGATCACTGAGGATTGGGCGGGCCGCACGCGCGATCAGGAGAATTTCTGGATCGCGGCCTGGGAGGTGAGTGTTCGCGCCGAGACGAGCGGCGACGAGATTTTGGGCCGGGTGTTCGCGAACTATATTGCCTCCAACCTCGGCAATAATGCGAATAATACCGGCCGGGCCGATCTTGGCCTCGATACAGAGTATTACATCCTCACCTACGATGGCTTCAGCTATCGCGTCGATACCAATGGGATCGATCCCTTCGGTTTTGTGTTCTTCGCCAACTCCGAGGGGATTGTCGATGAGCGCGGTAATCCGATCTATCGCTCGCTACAACTCCTCGGCGTGCCGCCGAACAATAATCTCCCGCCCGGCTTTATTGTGCATAGTCCTCAACTGCCCGACAATATCGAAAACAACGATATTACCCATAAGATCTTTTTCGAGCCGCCGGATCCGTCGATGCCGGATGATGCGCTCGCTCCCGGTGGCCTGACGACCTGGCTCCTTCGCGATCCGGTTGATCCGCCGCAAGTTGATAATTTTCAGTTCACCGGGATCGAGGGGACGCCCGGCCAGGCCGGTACCTTCCCGCTGAGCGGTGTGTTCAGTTTCGAGGCCCAGCCGAATATCAGCTACCAGTTGGTTCTTGATACGAACCGCAGCGGCACTTTCGGTGATACGACGGCCGCAGGTGCGGATCGCATTCTGGTCGGTACGACCACAACCGCCAGAACTCTGGTGCCCTGGGATGGTCTTGATGGCGCCGGCATAAAAGTGCCTGCCGGAACTGTCGCACTTAATACGCAGCTTCAGCTCTTCGCGGGCGAGGTTCATTTCCCGTTCGCCGATGCCGAGAACAATCCGAATGGCCTGATTCTGGAGCGCATCCGCGATCCGCAGGGGACTCCCAATGGCAGCCGGTTTACGATCTACTGGGATGATCGCTATACCTACAATCCCGCCAATGGCTACGACTTTTCGCCCTGTGCGTTCAATGATTCGCCGCCGCCGCCGGCCGAGATTATCGGCGCACGCCCCAGCGATCCGCTCTGCTATGGCGAACCGCTCGATGGTCGAAGCGCGTTGCTCGGTGTGTCGAGCCAGGCTGGTGCGCACCGCTGGTCGTATGAAGTTTCGCCGTCGAATGGTTTCGGCGATCGGCGGATTATCGATACCTGGAGCTACTATCCGTCGGCAAATGGTCCGCTGCTCGGATCAGTCATCCTGGCCGAGGCCGACCTGGAGATCGAGAAGTTTAGTTCGCCTAATCCGGCTCGCCCCGGCGAGGTGATTAACTACGAAGTTGTGGTGACCAATAACGGCCCAAGTGATGTGGTTGGTGCGCGTGTCCGCGATGATGTGCCCGCTTCGGTCCATGGCGTCGCCTGGTCGTGTGCGGTTGTCGGCGGCGGTAGTTGCGGCCAGGCCTCGGGAACCGGTAATCTGATCAGCACCACGGTCGATCTGAATAATCAGGCGGTTGCGACCTTCACGATCAGTGGGTCGCTCGATCAGAGTGCGAGCGGCAATCTGGAGAATGTCGCCACGGTGCAACGCCCGAACGATGTAACCGATCCCGATCCCGACAATAATGTCGCTCGTAATATCGTGCCGATCGTCGATGTCTCCGATCTGGAACTGAACAAGGTGATCAGTACACCCCCCGATCAGATCCAGCCCGGCGACGATATTCAGTTCACAATCACGCTGCGCAATCGCGGCCCTGCCGATGCAACCGGCGTCGAGGTGACGGATCGCTTGCCGCCGGAGCTGAGTTTTGTGAGCGCCACTGCAACCCGCGGTACCTATTCCGCCGCCGATGGGATCTGGCGGGTTGGCGACCTGCCGGCGAATGAAGTGGCTAGCCTGACGATGGTTGCAACCTGGAATGGGAACCAGACCCGTAATACCGCCCAGATCAGCGCCTCGGATCAGCCTGATCCCGATAGTACGCCCGATAATGATGATCCGAACGAGGATGATCAATCCAGTGTCGATCTGCCCTTGGGGATCGCCGATCTGGAGTTGACGAAGCGGGTCAATACCCCGCGAGTGAATGTCGGCCAGAATGCGACCTTTACGCTGGAGTTGACGAATCGCGGCCCCGCTGCGGCAACCGGTGTGCGGGTCGGCGACCGATTGCCCAATGGTCTGGCATTTGTGCGGGCAACCGCCGATCGCGGCACCTATAACCCGGCCAGCGGTGTCTGGAATGTCGGCCCCGTCGCTGTTGGTGAGACGTTGCGCCTGGCGATCGAAGTGGCGGTGCTTGAGGTCGGGCCGTTTACCAATATCGCCCAGGTAACGGCTTCCGAGCAGTTTGATCCCGATAGTACGCCGAACAACGATAATCCGTTTGAGGATGACCAGGGCTTCGCCTCAATTGCCGGCGATCTGGCCGATCTGTCGCTCAGCAAGGTGGTCGATGATCCGCAGCCGGCGGTAAATGGCCGAATCGTCTACACTGTCCGTCTGTTCAATGACGGTCCTTCCACGGCGACGAATATTGTGGTGACCGATCGTTTGCCGGTCGGGCTGACGTATGTGTCGCATGCCGCGAGTACCGGAACCTATAACCCGACCACCGGTGCCTGGAGTGTTGCCTCGTTGGCCGACGGCGCCAATGCAACTCTGACGATCAGCGCCGATGTGATTAGTTCGGCGCCGTTGGTGAACACGGCTGAGGTGACTGATGTCGATCAACCTGATCCCGATAGCAGGCCGGGTAATGGGAACTCCAGCGAAGACGATCAGAGCAGCGCAACCCTGACGCCGCAGGTGGCCGATCTGTCGCTACAGAAGACGGTGGACAACACAAGCCCGCCGGTGAATGGCGAAGTGACGTACACAATCGCGCTTGCGAACGCAGGCCCGATGCGCGCCACCGGTGTGCAGGTGAGTGAGCCGCTGACGAACGGGTTGACGTATGTGTCGCATACCGCAAGTCAGGGTGGCTATAATCCGGTGACCGGGTTGTGGGAGGTGGGGACTGTCGGCGTCGGCGAAACCCCGACCTTGCAGATCCGCGCCCGGATCGAGGGGATCGGCCCTTATCGCAACACGGCCCAGGTGAGTAAGTCGAATCAGTTTGATCCCGATAGCTCGCCGAATAACAACGAATCCGGCGAGGATGATCAGTCCAGTGTCGAAATTGGCGCTGCCGTGGCCGATCTGTCGGTCAGCAAGCGCGTCGATACGCCGATGTTGCCGGCCGACGGGATTGTGACGTATACAATTGGGGTGTTCAACTCCGGCCCCAGTGTTGCCACCGGCGTGGAGCTTGGCGAGGATCTGCCGGCAGGCGCCGAGTTGATTGGTACCACGCCCAGCCAGGGCAACTACATCCCGGCTACGAATACCTGGCAGGTCGGTACACTTGCGGTCGGCATATCGGCGACGATCCAGGTTCGGGTACGCCTGACCGGAAGCGCGCCGTATATCAACATCGCTCAGGTAACTGCGTCGGATCTGCCGGATCCCGACAGTACGCCGAATAACGATGATCCGAGCGAGGACGATCAGGCCCGCGCCGTTGTCGGTATCGGCGGCCTCGTCGATCAGGCGGATCTGATGTTGGAGAAGACCGCTGTGGCGGTGCCGCGTTTGCCCGACGGCGTCGCATATGTCGTGACCCTGACTAATCAAGGTCCGTCTACTGCGACCGGTGTGGAAGTGCTCGATAAGTTGCCTGCGGGCTTGCGCTTTGTAGGCGCCGCCCCCAGTCAGGGTCGCTATAACGAGAACAGCGGCGTCTGGACCGTGGGAACGCTGCCGTCCGGTGCTTCGGTAACGCTGGTGATTACGGCGATCTTTACCACCGACGAAAATGTAACCAATATCGCCCAGGTGAGCAAGTCCGATCAGTTCGATCCCGACAGTACGCCGAACAACAATGTCTCGGAGGAGGATGATCAGGACCGTGTGACGGTATCGCGCGGTACGGCGATCACGTTGCTCGCCTTTGACGCCACGCGCAACGCCGAGGGTGTGCAGGTTGCCTGGACAACCGGGATGGAGTTGAACAGCGCCGGCTTCCATGTTTATCGCGCCGCAAGTACGAACCGGGCCAAGGCGCTGCGGATCACGCCGCAGTTGATCACCGCTCGCGGTGGTGCTTCCTCGGGGGCGAGTTACAGCTTCCTTGATAGCGGCGCCGCTCCTGGTGTAAGCTACTACTACTGGTTGGTCGAGATCGAGCGTGACGGCGACAGAACCGAGTACGGCCCGGCACGGGTTGGCGGTACCCTGAGCGATCAGTTCCGCATCCACTTGCCGTTGCTGTTCCGCTGACGGTAACGAGTTCATAACGCACGGTCGAGAACCTGATGTGGCGAGGCGATGAAGTCGTCTCGCCACATCGGTTATACTGGCCGGTGTTTAACCCTATGCTTCGCTGAACGTGCTATCCGATCAGGAGGATCGTATGGTGCATAACTTCAATGCCGGTCCGGCGATATTACCGCAGGCAGTGCTCGCTCGCGCCCAGGCTGAGTTGCTTGATTATCAGGGCCGCGGGATGTCCATCCTGGAGATGAGCCATCGCTCGAAGGAGTACGAGGCGATTAATGCCTCGGCCGAGCGCGCTGCAAGGCGCTACTTGGTCTTGGCGACGATTATCGCGTGCTGTTTTTACAGGGCGGGGCGTCGTTGCAATTCGCGCTGCTGGCGCTGAATTTTTGCCTGCCGGCGCAACCGCCGACTATATTCTCACCGGCGCCTGGGGCGAGAAGGCGGTCGCCGAGGCGCGCAAAATCGGGGATGTGCATGTTGCCGCCGATACATCAGCCGGCGGTTACCGCGATCTGCCGGCGACGATCACGCTTTCGGCGCAGCCGGCCTATGTGCATCTCACCAGTAATGAGACGATTCAGGGCGTGCAGTGGCACAATCTGCCGGATCTTGGCGCTGCGCCGCTGATCGCCGATATGAGTAGCGACATTCTTTCGCGGCCGTTTGATGCGAGCCGGTTCGCGCTGATCTATGCCGGCGCCCAGAAAAATCTTGGCCCCGCCGGAGCGACGGTGGTGATCATCCGGCGCGATCTGCTCGATCGGGGTCGCCGTGATCTGCCCACGATCCTGAGCTACGCGACCTACGCGAAGAACGATTCGCTCTATAACACGCCGCCCGCTTTCGCCGTCTACATGCTCGATCTGGTGCTCGGCTGGATCGGCGATCTCGGCGGTCTGGAGGCAATCGCACAACGTAATCAGGCGAAAGCCGGCCTTGTCTACGGGGCGATCGACCGTAGCGGCGGCTTTTATCGCGGCCACGCCGCACCGCAAGCCCGCTCGTTGATGAATGTCACGTTCCGCTTGCCCAGCGAGGAGTTGGAGAAGCAGTTTGTGGCCGAGGCCAAAACGGCCGGGATGGTTGGTCTCGGCGGGCATCGTTCGGTCGGTGGTATTCGTGCTTCGCTCTACAATGCGCTGGAAGAGGAATCAGCCCAGGCGCTTGCCGCATTCATGGACGAGTTCTTGCAGCGTAATGGATAGGTCGATGCAACAGGCATCAACAGTCATGCTGGTTCTTGCACTTGATTTCGGCGGCACCAAACTCGCCGCCGGCCTGGTTGATCCGGCCGGCGGCATTGTGTTGGACACGGCGCGCGGCCCTTCGCCGCCCGAGGCTGTTGCCGGCTACGCGGCAATGCGCGATCTTGCCCGCACGTTGCTTGTCCGCGCTTCAGTGGCGCCGCAAGCCTGCGGTATTAGCTTCGGGGGGCCGGTGGCCGCCGATCAACGCACGGTGCGGCGCTCGATGCATGTGCGCGGTTGGGAAGCTGCGCCCCTTGCCGCGATGATCGAGCGCGATCTGGAACTGCCTTGCGCAATCGCGAATGACGGCGATGCCGCCGCACTCGCCGAACAACGCCATGGCGCCGGACGCGGCGCAGCATCGTTGATTTACCTCACGGTGAGTACCGGTATCGGCGGCGGGATTGTGTTGGATCAGCGTATCCATCGTGGCGTACGGGCAATGGCCGGCGAGATCGGACACCAGGTGCTCGATCCGGTCGGCCCGCCCTGCGCCTGTGGCGGGAATGGTTGCCTGGAAGCACTGGCTTCCGGCCCGGCAATCGCCCGCGCCGCCGCAATGCCCGACGTACAGGCGGTTGTTGCGGCGGTGCAAGCCGCTGATCCGCAGGCGACGGCGGTCTGGGAGCGCGCGATCAACTGGTTGGCGATCGGGATTGTCAACGCGGCCAACCTGCTCAACCCCGACTGTGTTGTGCTTGGCGGCGGGGTAACCAATGCCGGCGCAATCTTCTTCGATCCGCTCCGCACGGCGGTCGCCGCCCGCTGCCTCGACCCCGAACTTCGCTTGCTTCCCGCCGCCCTCGGCGCCCATGTCGGCCTGGTGGGGGCGGCCCTTGTTGCACCTGCGGTATACTGAGGTACGTTCCCAGAAGCGAAGTTTGGCTGCGGTATTTACGGCGAAGCCGCAAATATCACTTTCAAACATAAGTTGCGAGGTGTGTATGTCCGAACTCGACAAGCTGAAAACCGCGTTCGATGCCCAGATTACCTTTTGCCGACAGCCGATCTGGCGGCCAGCGCCCACTTCTACGAAACCGTTCTGTTGCTGCCGATGGTGCTCGACCAGGGCGGCATCCGGATCTATCGAGGTGTCGGCGGCGGCTATCTCGGCCTGTGTCAAAATGATGGCGCGCCGATCAATGATG
>JAAUQO010000362.1 GCA_012032775.1 Oscillochloris sp.
TCAGAACCCAGAACCGAGAACCGAGAACTCAGAACCGAGAACCGAGAACTCAGAACCCAGAACCCAGCACCGAGAACCCAGACCGAGCACCGAGCACCCGGAACCCGGAACCGCTGGATCAGGACGCAGAACCGACGGCACAACCCGGATAGCATTGCTATATTAAACCATCCCAGAATGTCCGCCCTGTATCCTGTATCTGTGTCTGTATCCTGATACTTGTATCTTACAGAGCCAGCACCAGGAGCAGCAGCAGCAACACCAGCCCGACCAGCAACATTCGCAGCGTATCCATTGTGTCACCTCTGATCGTGGGAAATCGACATAGTGCATAGGTCAAACGCGCAAAATCCCGATCTCAACCTGAAAATCTCCTGAGACAGATGTGCCCGGAAAACTGCGATCCGCCTATGCCGGCCCATGCGCGATACAGCCCTATGCGGCGCTGCGGCACACTCCAGGTGTCAGGTATTATGTGTAAGTTGCGAAATAATTACTGCGTACATGCAAACATGCACTGTCGCGACGAAGCAACTGTGATACACTGGATTATCATTGTATCCTTGCCTGATTCTGGTTGCTTTGTAGCGAAGATGCTGCGTAGCACAAGGGGCGACCGATGACGTTCGCAACACCCTTCACCAGTCCGGCTGCATCAACAGGCTCCGCCCACAGCGTCGAGTTATTAGTGTTACTCGACCCAAAGTGCCTTTATAGCCGGTCGATCATTGATTCGCTCAATAGAATCGTGGCTGAGCGACGGCCGCACTTGCAGCTCGACCCGATCGTGACCTCGTTGGCGGCAAGTCTGGCCAGGCGTTACCGGGTGAGCCGGATCCCGGCGCTGATCTTCTCGCGGGCCGGACGCCCGATCGGCTATTTCGCCGGCGCCGCCAGCCAATCGTCGATTGGCGCCTGGCTCGACTACACCTTACACGGAGGTGTGGCGCCACCGGCCCTGCAAGGGCCATCGCAACCCTATTGCCCCACGCTGTGCAACGCAACCGGTCTGATTGTGACGCCGGAAGCAATCCTCTAACAAAATGCTGACGCAAACGCCGGAATTTTGTATTACAATAGGGTGGTTGTAGACGGTATTAGTATCTGCAGGTATGCCGTGGTGCGAGTGCACCGCGCCCGGCTTGAACCTCTGTGGGTTGCGTTGCACAGATAGTTAAAAATAAGGACGTATGGAGCAACTTGAACTGGATGTTGTCTTGCCGCGAATTACGTTAACGGCAGCCGGCGAAAACTATGGCCGCTTTACGATTAGCCCGCTCGAAGTCGGGCATGCCGGGCCGCTCGGTAACGCTTTGCGCCGCGTAATGATTTCGTCGGTGCCCGGCGCCGCCATCACTCGCGTAAAAATCGGGCGTGTGATCCATGAATTCACCACTATTCCCGGCGTTGTCGAAGACGGCACGCAACTGATGCTGAATATCAAGGGCATTCGGTTGCGGTGCTATGCCGAACGCTCGGTGGCGCTACAATTGATCAAGCGCGGCCCCGGCCCCGTTTATGCCGGCGATATTGATGCACCGAGCACGGTTGAGATCGTCAATCCGCAGCATTATCTCTGCACAATTGATGACGACGCGACTTTGGAGATGCAACTCACCGCCGAGCGTGGCCGTGGTGTTATGCTGGCCGATAATGTGAGCGGGCTCAATATCGGCGAGATCGCCGTCGATGCGTTGTTCAGTCCGATCCCGCGCGTGAACTTTATTGTCGAGCTGAACGGTGAAAGTGAGCGCCTGATCCTGGAGATCTGGACTGACGGCACCGTTAAGCCGGGTGATGCCCTTAGCCACGCGGCACAGATCCTTTCTCAGCACTTCGGGCGCCTTGCCTCGGTCAGCGAGCCGAGTGAGGTTGCCGAGTTGCCTGCGGCCAGCACCAGTGTGATCCCGCCCGAGATCTACGAGCGCCCGATCGATGAACTTGGTTTGAGTACCCGTACCTACAACAGTTTGCGCCGGGCCGATATTACAACCGTTGGACGCTTACTTGAACTCGATGATCGGATGTTGAACTCGATCCGCAATCTTGGACCGAAATCTGCGGAAGAGATTCGCGAGCGGCTCGTAGTGCTCGGTTATCGCGACGGTGGTGATTTTCAGGCCGGTCTAAACGGCAACGGCACGGACGAAGACGGCGATCCGGACATCGAAAGCTCCGACGCCGAGTAGGTTACCGGAAGGGTATGGTCGCGCCGGGGGCGCTTCCACAAGCGCCCCGGCCCCATCCTAACCACCATCCCCAACAAGCCGCTGGGGATGCCCTGGGGTTATCAATGCACCCCGCACTCCCCAATTCACCGTTCTGCCCGCAATCAAACGACAGGTTTAAAACCGCAGACAGTGCCGGTGCATCGATCTCAGCGATCGTCCCCGTCGCCCGGCACCCAAAAACAAACGAGAAATACTCTGATGGCACACTCTAGTGAACCGGCTATCCGGCCTCGGCGCCGCTCCGGATCGTCAGGCGATTCAAGTAAGTCGCGTGAACAACAGCATAATAATCCGCCCATTGAAGAGGCCCAGCTTACCCCCGGCCAGGGTATGCTCGAAGTGACGCCCGACGGCTTCGGATTTCTGCGTAGCCCCGGCTTGCTTCCCGGCAGCGATGATGTGTATGTGGCTCAATCGCAGATTCGGCGCTTTGGCCTGCGTACCGGCGATATTATCGCCGGCCAGGTGCGTCCGCCGCGCGAAAGCGAACGCTATCCGTCGCTGCTTTATGTTGAGCGCATTAATACGCTGAGCGCCGAAGAGACGCAGGGTCGCCCGGCCTTCGAGCAACTTACTCCGGTTCACCCGTATGAACAGATCTTGCTGAGCACTGAACCGAATATCCTTTCTACGCGCCTGGTTGATATCATCGCGCCGATTGGACGTGGTCAGCGCGGTTTGATTGTTGCGCCGCCGAAAGCCGGTAAGACGATGTTGCTCAAGGCGATCGCAAACGGAATCACGACCAATGCTCCCGAGATTCAGTTGCTTGTGTTGCTGATCGGCGAGCGCCCGGAAGAGGTTACCGATATGCGGCGCTCGGTTAAGGGCGAAGTGATCGCGGCAACCTTTGATGAACCGGTTGAACATCATATTAAGGTCGCCGAACTGACGCTTGAACATGCCCGCCGCCAGGTAGAACACGGGCGCCATGTCGCGATTGTGATGGACTCGATCACGCGCCTCGCCCGAGCTTACAATATCGCGATGCCGCCTAGCGGCCGTACGCTCTCCGGTGGTGTCGATCCGGCCGCACTCTATCCGCCCAAGCGCTTCTTCGGCTCTGCGCGTGCGATCGAGCGGGCCGGCTCACTCACGATTATCGCCACTTGCCTGGTCGATACCGGTAGCCGCATGGACGAT
>JAAUQO010000125.1 GCA_012032775.1 Oscillochloris sp.
GCGTATTTGTGTTGTGATGCGGCGCAGCGAAGCTGCGCCGCATCACAACACAGAATCCTTACGGGCCGGCGGCCCGAAACGCCCACAAATCCGATTACGCTACCGACGTTCTGTACCGGTCGGCCTCCGTCCGTCGCGGGTTTGTAACGGCCTTGAGGCCGTCACCGTGCGATGTGCGCTGGAGACGTACGTACGCTTGAGCGTACTAGGCGACGGTGAAGGGCCATGTGAGCAATATTCTGGCGAAATTGAAGGTGACGGGTCGCACCGAAGCGGTTGCGCTCGCCGTTGAACATAAGATCGTTCAGTGATGTGTTTTGCAGAAGGCCGGTTGATGCGGTCGCATCCTCGCCGGTTGGTGTGGCGCCATCCCCGCCGATTGATGGGCGGCGATCTCGGTCATAAGGCGTAACCGCCCACGTCTCACAGCTCACGCTTCACAACTTGTTGCAGTTGCTCACGGGCGTATGTGTGGCTGATCCGCTCCTGTTCCAGGCGCAGCGTGCTGTTTGCGAGGTGATCAAAAACGGCTTGCTCGGCGGAGGTCAGGCCGGGCAATGCGCCGGCGGGGCAGGGAGTTCCCGGCACAACAAACTGTTGAAAGGCGGCGAGCGTTGGCGCGTCCATCAGCAGCGAGCGCGTCTGGGGGTAGTGGCTGCGCAGGCGGGCCAGGATCTGAAAGCCCTGGGCGTCGAGATCGCCCCAATACCACAGGCGGCATGTCTGAAGCCAGGGCAACTTGCTGAGTTGATCGACCCTGAAACCGCCGCCGAAGATCGCGATGCTGTGCGGCAGCGCCGGTAGGGTCAGAAACACCAGCTTATTCTCAACGATCACACAGTCCAGGTTGGCGAACGGCAGCCCGGCCAGTTGCGAGAGCGGGGCGCTGAGATCATGCAGCGGCAAGCCGAGATGCGGCCCGAGGGCCGGATCGAGCAATCGTATGCGCACCAACGCTTCGTCGTAGCGCAACCCGAAGCGCAACTCGAATGGTGTTTCGTCGCCGGCGATCGCCTGTGGCGGCAGCAAGGCGTCAAGCAGCCGGCGCAAGATGCCGGTATGCTCCTCGATGAACTTGGTATGCACGGCGATCGGCAGTTCGCGGGCGTAGCGATCGGGTTGTGGATGGGCCAGAAAATAGCTACACACCGCCAAAAGTTCCGGCCAGACGCCGTGGTGCTCGATCACGCGCTGTGGATTCGCCTGTAGCCAGTCTTCAAGTTGCGGCACCTGAGCGCGAATCAGGGCCACATCCTGCTGAAAGGCGGCGAACTCGGCCTGTTTGTCGATCAGCCGCAACAGATCTGCGGCGCTGTCGATATACACCCGCACCGGCAGCGACTGAGCGCCATACGTGCGCGTGCTGCGGGTCTGAAGTTCCACCCGGTAGTATTTCGCCCGATCGAGCAACTGGGTCACGGCTTTTTGCAGCGCGCGGTACTCGCCGGGCGTATTGCCGACCGGGAAGTTGAGCGGGGTGAACGGCTCGCCGGCGAGCCAGGATCGCAGAAACGCCGGATAAGCCCGCCGGGCGCGGGTCACGATCTCAGGGGCTGTAATCATGATGGTTGTTGATCATCTCGGTTCGTGTCGGCAGCGCCGCCAAAACGAACCAAAAAACAGTTGCCACCTCATTTCATTAACTGCCGGATGCGGCATCGGGTTGAAGCAGACCATTCAGGACGCGTTGCCACTCATCTTCATAGACAACCTGGAACTGAACGCTATGTTCGCCGAATTCCTGCTCAATAACATTCCATGGTTGGGGCGAGCTGAGATCATTGCAGAGCCGAAATAGCTCCTTTTTGTAATCTGTATCTTCGTTATTCTTAAGATGTAAGCCCTTCGTCTCCAGCACAAATACCTTGCTGATACGATCTACATCTATTTTGTCGGGCGCATCGTGCCCCAGGACAACGAAATCGGAATAGACTCGATGTTCTTGCCATCCTTGAATGGAATAACCTGAGCGCACCATATTGCGGTACCAGGAGAGTACCCAATATTGCTGATCAAGGTAGAGGCCGACCGCACGTTCCGTGTTGTTGAAATCATCGGCCATCATGTACTCAAAGAAGGATCGTTGGAGTTGATCGCCGTTGGCGCGGGTAAGTTTCATACCGTTACTTGAAGCTGTAATGCGTTCCGGGAGGCTACCATTCGTTGAGCCCGTAACCAGGTAAAAGCGTAACTGTTCACTGTTGATCAGATCAAGAAATACCTCTTTCGCCAGGCGGCGGCGTTCCCGAATAAGTAAGCGGCGTAACTCTTCGATCACAAAGCCAAGATTAAGGGCAATGGCTGCGTCGTCCCACTGTGTCTGTTTACGCAAACGACGTAGGACATCGTTCACAATATCGTAGGCAACCCAGGGATTCGGGATTTCCTCAAGGATCTGCCGTGTCAGAAATACTGTGTCAATTCGCATTTCCGGTGCTGCAGCCGCTTCCAGAACGGGCATTTCCGCACCAATATTGATCCGGGTGACGCTATTACCGGACGGCGCTGTATTCGGTTGAAGTGCGTTAAAGTGCGTGAGATCGATATCGCTCCACGGGATGCGGCTAAGAATATCGATCTCATACTCAACCTCACGCAGATCGCCGTTCTCATCGCGGATAACAAAACATGGCAGATACACTTTGCCGGCGAAGGCTTTGAATTGTTGGCGTACCGGCACTTCCACCGTGCTGCGGCTACCGGATGTCGCGCCCGACAAGACGACACTTCCGGCCATATCACCCAGCCCCTCGCTTTCGAGACCGGCGCGCACTGATCGCAACAAATCACCGGCTTTATCACGGTAACAGTAGACATAACTTTCATCAAGTGCGGGCAGGGTGGTTTTGCGGGCGTATGGTTGGCGCAACACCCGACCAACAAGTTGGGTAATGCTTGTAGTAGCCTCCGGGTTTGTGAGAACGGTCAGGATGTAGGCAAATGGACAATCCCAACCTTCCTGAAGCGCCTGGCGGGTAATCACATAGCGGATCGGGCATTGTTCCAAAAGCAGATCGATCTGTTCCAATTCATCGCGTTCACTGCTTTTCACCGCAATCTGTTCGGGCGGAACGTTACACTCTTTGATCAGAAACTCGCGCACATCCTCGGCGTGAACGTAGCCGGTACCGCGCTGTTTTGCACCGGTTCGTTCCACCTGGATGAGATTGATTGGACGAATATAGACACCAGTTTCGGCCTGATGCTCATCGGCGCTTTGTTCCAATGCTACACGGTGTACATGGCTGGCTCGCATGGTATCGCGCCAGTCCCGGCTGGCCTGACGGTGGAGATGCATGTCGAGCTTGATCATGCCCTCCTGCAGCAACTGGCGGCCGGCGATGTTCACCAGCACATTACTCGCCTTTGTCGGTGTCGCGGAGAGTTCCAGAATAAAGGCTGGATTGAAGCCCAGCAATGTTTCCTGTGCCGTGGGACTATAGGCTTTATGACCTTCGTCGAGCACAATGAGTGGATTAATCCGCCGTAATGTGTTGCCCAACGATGATTTGATAACTCTGGCAAAGCCGCCGTTACCGCCGTAAGTGTCGAGATTCGGGATCGCCCGCAAGAGTTGCTCGTGGGCCTCCCATTGATCTTCGGGCGGGAAGAAGGCATCGAAGCCCCCATTATCCTGAAACAAGCGCAGGGTTTCCTTGTGCTGGCGATTGGCGGCGGGCAACATCAGCAGCAGCACTGCAAGCTGCTCAGCAAGATCGGTCGGCGAGAACCGGCTATCTTTTTCCAGAATCAAGGTTCGCCCGGCGCTGCCGATGTCCAGCATTTGGCGGTAAGGATGCCCCTTATCTTTGAGCGCCTGTAATGTTTGCCGATAAATCTGCTGGGTTGGCACAATCCACAGCACCAGGCCGGCCTGTCTGCGCTGATAAATATTGTTAATCGCATCGATCGCCTTTACAGCGAGGAGTGTTTTCCCGCCGCCGGTGGGGATTTTCAGGCAAACTGTCGGCACTTCATCACCGGCACCGCTCAGGCGCAGGTTATAGTCGTGGGTGCTGCGCCCGATCTTTTCCAGGCTTCGCGAGTCCATTCAAAGGCAATATCAAGCTCAAGCGCCTTGATCTGTTCACGATTCCGGCGAGCTTCGCTCAGTGCTTCAAGATAGCCGCGCAGCATCTCAAGGGTTTGCTTCTGATAATTTCGCAGTTCCATAGGTGCCTGGCGCTAAAAGCGATAAATTGCAAACGGTAGCTGGCAATACTCAATATTCAATGCTTTAAGCCGATGTTCATCAAGGTACTTATGTGACGCAATCACCAAACGGGGTTTTGCGCCCGGCGGGCCAAGCCCCTGCGCCCACGAGAGATTGAGCGGGACATTGCGCAGAAAGGCCGGATCGGGTTGATAGATCATATACACTTCGTAGAGCCGGCTTTCGCCCAGATAGAAACGCTGCTCATCGATCTGCGAGTCGTCGAACTGTTCGCCGGTAGCGGTGAAAAAGACATATCGGGCCAGATCGCGGTAGGCCGGTAAGCTGTCGCCGCGCAGCATGGCCTCATCATCAAGCGGCTCGCCTAACGTGAAGAACGAGAAACTGCCGCCGTAGCCCATGCGCAGGGCTTCGTCGCGGCGCCCGGCACCCCGGCGATCACCCGGCGTACCCGCTCCGCCGTTAAGTGATCGGCGTACTCTTCCTGTTCAATCAGAATAAAGCGTCGCATGCCGCCGTCCTCAGCATTCTGGGCCAATACCGCCTGTGCTGTTGTGCCGCTACCGGCAAAACTGTCCAATACGATGCTATCCGGGTCGCTGGCGATTTGTAGAACACGTTGGATGAGTTCACTTGGTTTGGGAGTAATGAACACATCATCTGAAGATTCAAAGTCGAGAATAGACAGCAACTCTTTTTTGGCATCCTGGGTGTGCCCGACATCCTTATAAAACCAGAGCGTTTGGGCGACAACTCCCTCCTTGACCTCGGTAAGAAATCGTTTGATAGCCGGAACAGAATCCCTGTCTTTCCCCCACCAGATACGATTATCAAGATCCAGTTGTTCTAGCTTTTCTTTAGACACGCGCCAGTAGGAACCTTTTGGTGGTCCGCTGATTACTCTACCACTTGGTGTGGTGATAGCGTAAGTACCTAAACTGTAGTGATTTCGTGCCGAAAGATCACTTGCTTTCCACAGTCCTCTTGGATCATTGTCTGGATTGCGGTATGCCGCATCTTGTTCTTCCGTACGAGGGAGTAGATTTAGTTGGAATTGCGATATGTTTTTTGCATACACCACAATATAGTCATGGTCATCTGAGAAGAATTGGGCAGTGTTTTTGGGCGCATAATTCCGCTGCCAAACAATCTGGGCGACAAAATTCTGTTCGCCGAAGATTTCGTCCATCACCATACGCAGGCGATGGGCTTCGTTATCGTCGATCGAGACGAAGATCGCGCCGTCGTTGCGTAACAGTTCGCGCAGCAGCTTTAGGCGCGGCCAGATCATGCACAGCCATTTGTCGTGGCGGGTCAGATCGTCGCGCCCGACTATGTCGTTCAACCAGGCCGCATGCATTGGGCTGCTGACGTTGTCATTGTAGGTCCAGCCTTCGTTCCCAGTGTTATAGGGCGGATCGATGTAGATACACTTCACTTTGCCGGTGAAGGTGGGCAGCAGCGCCTTGAGTGCGATCAGATTATCGCCGTGCAGGATCAGATTATCTTCGAGGCTGAGTTTTTCGGTGCGTGAAAGCTCAGGCATCGGCACGAGTCGACGGTATGGTACGGTGAGATGGAATGTCTCGACCGATGATTTTCCTTTGAATTGGATCGACGGCATACTGATCCTACACTATAACAGGGTTGTGACATGGAGTGTCACACATGGTCGGGTGAGCCTGATTATTGTACCAAACATGGCGCCCGTTTCGATACTCCTACCGCTCAACCCGCGCCATCTGCTCAAACGAGGCTTTCTCGCTCTGATACTGGTCGATCGTCATGCTGATCACGCGTGAGTCGTTTTCTTCGGCGCTGTTGCTGACAAAATGGCATGCCGCAATATACGGCTCCACAACGTGGGTTTTGTCCAGCGGGGTTACGACCAGCAGTTGGAGGTTTAGCTGGCGGAAGAGTTCCATCGCATAGCGCGCATTGGTTTCGTCGGATTTGCTGAAGGCTTCGTCCACTACCACAAAGTGGAAGCTGCGCCCATGGGCTTCGTCCTGGGCTAAGCCATACTGGTACGCGATCGCCGACGCCAGGATGGTATAGGCCAGTTTGGCCTTCTGGCCGCCCGATTTACCCGATGAGTCGGAATAGAAATTCTTGAGCGAGCCGTCTTCGCGGTAGCGTTCTTCGGCGGCGAAATCGAGCCAGTTGCGCACATCGGTGACTTTGGCGGTCCAGCGTTCTTCGGTGTCGAAGCGCTCGATCAAGGCGCGAATACGCTGAAAGCCGGCCTCGTTCGCCTCGGGGGTACGTTGGGCGACATCGGGGATGCATGCGCGCAGCGCCAGCCGAAACTCCTGGATCTCGCGATCACGATTGGGTTCACTGGTCAGTTGAATATAGGTCGAGCCGGTATAAGCGATGGTGCTGAGCGATTCGTTCAAGGTGGCGATACTTTCGCGATATTCGGCCACTTTTTTCTCCAGGCTGCTCTGGAAGCCGACAATTGCATCGACAACTTTGCCGTCCAGCCATTCTTTGAAGCGCCGGCGATGGGCCGGCAGATCGTCGCGCTCAAGCCGTTCGTGCATGCGCCGGTACTCGCCGATCGCTTCGACGCCGGAATCCATGTCGGCACTGTCTTCGGGGTATTCGACCTTGAATTTGAGCATCTTCTCGACGATCGCCCGTTCAAAGGTGTTGGCCTGGCCACGCAATGCCGATGCGCGATTGGTGTACAGATTGACGAGTTGCAACTGGTGTTCGTCGATATTCTCCAGGTGCATGCTGCGGCCCTTCAAATCGGCGCTGATCTGTTCGCTTGTCGCGGCCACAATCTCCGTCGCTATGCCGGCGAGCGGCGGCGCTCTCGTTGCGCAGCCGTTCATAACGGGCCAGATCGCTCTGCTGGGTGGCGATAATCGCCAGGACGCGCTGCATATCGCCTTCAACCTGGGCCAGTTGGTTTTGCACCTGGGCCAGTTGGGCCTGGAGTTGGGCCAGTTGATTGGAACTGGCCTCCAGTTCGCGTTGGCGCCGTTCAAACTCGGCGATCCGTTCGGCCTCGCTCTGCCAGTCGATCGCGCTGAAATCGTCGTAGGCCAGCAATTCACCCAGCAAGCGGCGCTGTTCCTCGCGCTGTTTTTGCTCGCTCTCCAGCTTCTTAATCACCTGACGGGTTGTGGTAAGCTCGGCATTCCGGTGGGCTAATTCCGCTTCCAACGCCGCGATCTTGTCGCGGTTGTCCCAGCCCAGAATATAGCGCGTGCGGTCGTGAATATTGTAGCGGTCGTCTTTTTCGTGGCGGGTGCCGCCGGATTTGATCTGACCGTTGATCGTGAGCGCCCTCCGTTCACGCTGGAATTGCGTGGCGCTGGCGCAGCAGATCACCTCCCAACCGTCGAGCAAATCGGCCTTCAGCCAGTCGTGCAGCGGCGCATCGGGTTTAATTTCGAGCTTATGAAACAGGGCGTCCGGATCAAGTCCGGCGCTGCTGCGTGGCACACGTCGTTCGTCGGCGCGCTGATACACCAACCGCCCCCGCAAGTTGGTCGCATCGACATACCCCATCACGCGGCGATAATGGGCTTCCGGCACCAGCATCTGGCGGCCATAGCCGCCCAGTAAGCGTTCGATCGCGCCTTCCCAATCGCTCGCCTCGGCGCGTACTTTCAGCAGTTCGCCGATGAAGGGCAGATCGTCTTCATCAAGATCGAGGGCTTCGGCCAGTGCCCTGCGGATGCGCAGATCCTCGGCGGGAATGCGACTCTTGCGCATGCGCAGCGAATCGATCTCGGCCTGCAATTCATGGTAAACGGCAAGCAGCCGGCCTTCGGCCTGTTTGTGTTCATCGCGCTCATGTACCAGTTTCTGCATGCGCTGTTCGATCGGGCCAAGGGCGTCGCGGGCTTTCTGGGCGGTGACGAAAAAGGTCTCTTGCTCGCTGTAGAGCGGCAGATTGAGTGCGCGGGCGACGGCGTTGTATTTCTCGGCCCGCTGCTGCTTGCCGGCGCGACGCTCGCGGGCATGGCTCAAATCCTGTTGCAGCCGCTGAAGTTGTTGGCCGGCGGTGTCGCTGCTGATCGCGACATTCAGGTCGATCTGTTGTTGGCGCAGCGCATCAACCTGGGTTTTCAGGTTATCGGCATGCTGCTGCTGTTCGGCGATGCGGCCCTGTGCGGCGGCGGCGGCCTTGCTCAGCAATTCGAGTTTGCGGTGGGCGAAAAAGAGCGGCGTCGCCTCGGCGCAGCGTTCGGCCTCCTGAATGCGGGCCGTCACCTGCTGATGTTGGTCGGCCTCGGCGAGCATTGGTCGCAAATGGGCCAACTGTGCTTCGGCCCTGGCGATCGCGTCGTGGGCGCGGGTGAGATTCTGGTAGGTTTCGCGCAGTTGATTGATCTTCTCGGCGCTTTCGGTACGTTCAAGCATATGCCGGCGCACAAACTCATTCAGCCCGCCGATCTCCTTGATCGACACCGTCTGATTAAACAGGTCGAGCGCTTTCTCCGAACGCAGCCGGAAGCGCTTGATCAGATCGCGACTATAGCGGCTGAACTCTTCATACACATCGGCGCCAATGCTGCGTAGGCGCTTTTTTAATTCGTCGGGCGTGCCGGTGATCCGCACATGTTCGGCGATACTGAGTTGGCGCGGAGCGATAATAAACAGCTTCTTCAGGTCGTCGTCGCGCCAGTAAAACAGGTGCGCAATCGTCAATTCCTGGCCGAGCCGTTCATTGCGAAAATGGGCCAGCAACACCGAGTAGCTGTCTTTGCCGCGCAGATACTGGACGATCCCGCGATGACTTTCCTCGTCTTTGATTCGGCCGTACGCGCCGCGCACATAACTCTTCTCATCGCGTTCGCGGCGTCGATCGGCCCCCGAGGCCTGGTTGTAGTTGCGCTTGATATTCGGCACCAGCAGCGTCAGCAGCGCATCAACCAGGGTTGATTTGCCCGAGCCGTTCGCGCCGGTAAGCAGGGCTGTGCTGCCGCCGGGCTCGATCGTCCAGACTTGCTGGTTAAAGGTGCCCCAATTGTAAACTTCGAGCCGCTGTAAGCGGAAACCCGCGCGCCGCTCGGCCGGCGGTTCACGCATCAGTGTTGCCATAATCTTCCAGTTTCGCTTTAATCTCGGCCAGCATGTCGGCATCGATCCGGGCCTTGATAATCCGTCGCACTTCCCACTGCTCCTCGCCGGCGAACATCTGGCGGCGCAAAAACCCCAGATCGGCGGCCCGGTTAGCCGTCTCGTCGATCTTTTTGATCAGCGCCAGTTCATTGCCGCGCTCGCGCAGAAACGGCCGCATCAACTCGTGGATATCTTCCGCCGCAAGCAAGAGACGGTCGGATTCCGGTGTGCCGGCGTCGAACTGATCGAGCCGTTCGCGCAACAAAACACAGAGCAGAGTCAGATGGTAACTCAGGCGGTCGCGGCGGGTCAGGCGCGGCAAAGCCAGCGGCGGGCCGTCCTCGCGCTCGATCTCGGGCTGGCGCAAAAAGGCGAAACCGTCGGCTTCACTCAGATATACCTGCAAGCCGATCCGGGCGAAATACTCCTGTATAGCCGTCTGATGCAGCAACAGCAGATTCCAGGCCGCCGGATCGTCGTGGTACAGAACGCCTTGCAGAAGCTTGAGCACGGCGGGCGCGTAGGGCGCGATCTGATCAGGGTGCATAGCTACTCCGAAACACTACGCGCGGCAACCGCAGCAGGCGCGGCGCGGCAACGGCAGCGGCGGCCGGGAGCGGGATCGCGTCGTGGATGGCGAGGTCGATCTGGTGGCGCGTATCGCTGCTGGCGATCGACAGATACCCGATAATCTCGGCCAGCCCTTTCTGGGCCGGGAAGCGCTCCAGTACCTCGCCCAGCGTACAGGTGGGCTGCGCCTCAAGCAGTGTTTCGATCTGCCGGCGCAAGCGGCTCTCGTCGATATAAAACTGCTGATAAAGCAGGTGCAGGCTTGTGTCGTCCAGATCGACGGCGGCCTCCAGAATCGGTTGCAGATTGAGTTGGACTTCGGATCGCGGCTCCCAGAGCGGGCGCTCCATCACCAGATGCACCTCGGGTGCGCCGGCCAACTCGATGAATGGATCGGCGGCGGGCGGTTGATCGGCCTGGTGCAGGGCGTGTTGCTTAATCTCGGCGATCAACTCGGCGGCCCGGCGGCTCTCGGCCAGGGTGCGATCATCGAGCAGCCGGCGCACCTGTTCGGCCAGGCGGTAGTTCGACTGCACGATCTTCTCGCCGGCGTCGATCAAACTGCGGGTGAGCCGGCGCAGCAGCGGGTGCTCGGGGATGAGATCGGCCAGGGCCGGCAATTGGTAGATCGCGCCGATCAATTCGGCCAGGCTGTCCTGGCGTGAAGGCGACATCAGGAACTCCCAGAAGGCGTAGAAACTGCGGCCCTGGTCGGATTCGCGCAACTCGGCATCGGCGTCGAGCATATAGCCCACCAGTTCGCCCTTGCGGGCGCCGGGTTGCAGTTGGCGTTCCTGAAGTGCGCGGGCGATGGCGCGAAAATTCTGATCGACCTCGGCGAAATCGCGGCGCATCTGGCGAGCGAATTCACCGGCCAGCAGAAAGCGCTCCTTCACCTCGGTGTCGGTTGTGGGCGGCACCTGGCCACTGGCCCGGATCGCGTCGATCTCCTGCTGGACGGCGTCGCGCTGAAGCTCAAGTTGGCGCAGCCGGGCCGCAACATCTTCGGTGCTTTTGGCCACAATCTCCTCAAGCAGACGCACGATCGAGCGCAAGCGCGACTCGGTGCCGACGAACTCGCGCCGGTAGCGTTCTTCGATCCAGCCGATCGCCCGCTCGGCCTCGGCGGTCAGTTCAACCACCGGTTCATCGCTGCCGCGCGTAATAATCCGCAAAAGCTGATACTCTTCATTGCTCCACTGCTTCAGATAGGTTGCGGCGGGCAGTGGGTACAGATCCGGTTGATCCTGGTTGAGCAATTCGAGATAGGTATCGAGTTGATCGACCAGTTCGTTGAGCGGGATACTGACGACCTGCGCGTTCTTGAAGGCGCGGTAGAGGAAGCTGATAATCAGCGCCGCGTGATCCCGTCGCAGAAGTTTCACGCTCGGTGCATGTTTCAAATCGAAAAGTAGCTGATCATGATCCATCGCAGCCCCGCAGGTACAATCGACAGTGCTTGCCGGTGTCAAGGCAAAAGGCAAATGCCAACATTGCAATAACGCATTCTATTGCGCTAAATCCGCATCAACTCGGAAACCAGGCATGCGTAAACCCGTATGAGGTATTATAGCGATAAGCCCGGCGGTGCTGCAACGCCCCAGGATTGTCAGGGCTGATGCAATTTCCAACAACAAGGATAGCGCCTCATGTCTGGCCCCGCTTCGATTGAAGGTTGTCACGCTATTCCACGCCGGGTTCGCCGGCTGTGTCGCATTGCCGAGCACGAGCCATCGCAAGCGGTTGCGGCCGCCCGTAGCTGGTATGCCCGCACAACCGATCGGCCGCTGCCCGAGCAAGCGCAGGCTGCCTACAGTCTGGGCTATGCGCTTTTACGGTGGGAACGGTTTGACGAAGCCAATTCCCTTCTGCTCAGCGCCGAGCAGCACTATTGTGATCTGGGGAACACGCGCTTCGGGCTGCATGTGCGGCGAGCGCTGCTTTATCTGAAACTCCTGCGTGGCGGCGATGCCGAACAAGCCGCCGTATGGACGGCGCTGGCCGCTGATGCCGCCGCAGCAGGCGATCAGCCGGCAGCCTTGCGGGCGCAACTCGGCCACATGATCCAGTTGAACCTGCAAGGATTGAGCAGCGCCGCCATTCAGCTTGCGGCCCAACTCGCCGCCCTGCCGGCCCAGATTGTTCCCCCCGGCGACCGGGCCTGGCTCTTGCGCATTCGCGCTGTAGCGTATGTTGGTCTTGGGGATTTTACGGCGGCGGAACAGGATTTGACTGCCGCCGCCACCCAATTTGCCGCCCTGGATCAGCCGATCGAACGCGCGAAAACCTGGCTTGATTCATCAATGCTTTACGAGCGCAGCGGTAATCTCAGTGCGGCGATCCAGGCTGTTGAGCGTGCCTACGAGATCTTCCAGCGTTTCGATCTGCCAATGCGCATCGCAGCCTGTCAAAAGAATAGTGGCATATTTCAGGCGCTCCTCGGCAGCTACGACCGCGGTATCCAATCCTTGCTTCAGGCCCATGCCGGTTTTCTGGCCCTCGATCAGCGCGCACTTGCCGCCGGCTGCGATCTCAATCTGGGCAATATTGCGTATTACGCCGGATTGGGTGAATTAGCGCTGGCTGCCTATCAACGGGCGGAAACCGCCTATATCAATCTGGACCAACAGGGGATGCGCCTGCTCTGCCGGCGCAATCAGGTGTTCGCCTTGCATCTGAGCGGCAAACACGCAGCAGCGCTTCAGCTTCTGGATGAACTGGCTGTAACCGCCGTGCAACTCGATCATCGCCTGGATCTGGCCAATATCTTTCTGGCCCGTGGTCAGGTTCTCGCCGATCTGGGCCGGGTTGACGAATCTAGCGCGCAACTGACGCAGGCGGAAGAACGGTTTCGGGCGCTCGGCAATCTTATGTCGGCGGGTGAATGCCTGTTGGAGCGGGGCCGGTTGCTGCTCGGGCAGCACGATCTCGCTGCGGCCGAAACATGCTTGCGCGCCGCCCGCCCATTGCTGCACGATTGGCCAATTCACCAATGGCGGATCGAATATGGCTTGGGTCGCTGTGCCGAGTTGCGCGGCGATCCGGCCGACGCATTCGAGCTTTATCGCAGCGCCGCATTTATGGTGGCGCAACAACGCCGCCGGCTGGCCAACGAACATGCTTCCAGCGGCTTGTTCAAGCAGGCCCGCAGCCTGATCGAAGACGCGATTCGGCTGGCATGGAAACTCGAACGACCCGCACAGGTGTTGGAGTTGGACGAACTCCAGCGTGCCCTGGCCCTGCTCGCACAGTTGCGCGCAGAACAGGTGCGGGCGATCAGCGGCAGGGCGTCGGACGGCATCGCGGCGCCGGACCTCGCATACACTTCCCGTGACGGCGAGTCGCAGGATCTGCCGGTTGTTCTGGAACGCCGCCTACGCCGGCGCACCAACCTGCCGGTTACCGATGACGATGTCGTGATGGACTTCGATCTTGGACAATTGCGTATGGCCTTGCAGCAACCTTTTGGGCACGACTGGACATTGCTGGTGTATGTGCCATGCGGCCGGCATTTGCTGATTGTAACCGTCGATCCGGCCCGGATTGCCGTTACGGCTACGGATTACGATCATGCACTAAAGTTGCTGTTGCAACGCCTGACGGCGCCGCAGGAACGCATGTTGACGTATCTCGGCCCCGACGCTGATGGGCAACCGGCTGCCGCATCCTGGAGCCTGCTTAGCACATTGGGGGATCGCCTCATTCCAACAGCGGTGCGCGCCCGGCTGCATCCCGATCATCGGCTGTTGATCGTGCCCAGCGGTGCGCTGCACAATCTGCCCTGGGCTGCGCTGCGCCTGGCCGGCAACTGGCTGGTCGATCTGGCGATACCACAGTTGTTGCCGGGTTTGCAAATCTGGCAGACGTTGCAAACCCGGCCTGTATCAGGTGGCGACGCCCTTATAATCGGCGTGAGCAGTTTCAATGGCCGCGCCGCCGATCTGGCCGGCGTGCCGGCAACCCTCGATCTGATCGCGCACCAATGGCCGCGCCGGGTAACCCGTTTGGAAGAGGCGACGCTCGCGGCCATCGTTGATCTGGCCGGCAGTGATGCATTTCGGAACTACTGTTTGATCCATTTCGCCACCCATGGTCAACTCGTCAGCACAAGCGGACTGTTTGCCCATCTTAAACTCGCCGATGACGATCTGCACTACGACGAGATTGTGCAGTTGCAACTGGCGGGCGCACTGGTGGTGCTCGCCGCATGTGAAGGCGCGGCGCCGGAGGTGTTGCCGGGTGAGGAAGTGCTGAGCCTGAGCCGGGCCTTTCTGGTTGCCGGGGCGCGCGACGTTATCGCCGGCATCTGGCAACTCTACGACGAAACCGCGCCCGGATTGCTCGGGCTGTTGTACAGCTACCTGGTTGCCGACCACGACCCGCCGACAGCTTTGGCTCTGGCGCAACGGGCCTGGTTACGCCGGCACACCGGCGATCAGGAACGCGATGCCCTGTTCCGCGCCCCGCTGGCCTGGGCCGGTTTGTTGGCGCTTGGGGCCGGCGGCTCAGGCTATCTGCATGCTGCGCCGCCGGCGGATTGACGACGCAGCATGCTCCAACTTCGTGGCGCATAATCCACCCAACGACCGAGTTGACGGGCCGGAAGCGGCATGATACCTTCGCCATAGGCATTCTGCCGTTATTACTTCATTCAGGAGGCTCCACAATGACAGTCTTTATGCGCAATCCGAATCGGCTCCCCCGTATTGCGGAGGTGAGCCGCGCCTGAGCGCGTTCCGACACCTGTGAGCACAAACTCAACCTTGTGATGCTGCTTGATCGCTGAGCCACGTAATCGCGCGGCTCAATCTCGGCGATCACCAGAGCGCATACATCTCGTTGCCAATGCGAGCATTGCCGGCATTTCTGCCTTCAGAATGCCGTACGCTGTATTTGCACGAACTCCCGGTGTACCGACGCGCTTAGTGGGGCTGTTGCCGCTGTCTGCGGTAATCGCCGTCCGCTCGCACGTCCGTGACTGTTGCATCAACGGTCGCCGTTTGACGGTGGCCGTTTCTGTTTGGAGAATCATGTATGCCGCTGAAGCGCTATTGGCAGCTTCTGTCTACCTATTTGCATTCGCACCGTCGCCGGGCGGTTCTGCTCGCCGTCCTTGTCCTGGCCGGAATCGGCCTGCAACTGCTCGGCCCACAACTGATCGCCGGCTTCCTCGACATTGCCGCCTCCGGTGCAGCCGGCGCTGCGCTGCTGTTGCTTGCCGCCGCCTATATCGCCGCCGGGCTTGCGCAACGCGCCGCCGCATTGGGCGCGATCTATGTCGGCGAGAATCTCGGTTGGCTCGCCACGAACGCCTTGCGTGCCGATCTCAGCCGCCACGTCGTCGGCCTCGACATGGGCTTTCACAAAGTTCACACTCCCGGCGAGTTGCTCGAACGGCTCGACGGCGATGTGACGACCCTGGCGAACTTCTTTTCGCAATTTGTGATCCGGGTGCTCGGTAACGGGTTGCTTGTGCTCGGCATTCTGGCCCTGATCTGGCGTGAGGATTGGCGGGCCGGCCTGGCCCTTACCATCTACGCCGGCCTGGCCGTATTCATGCTCGGCGCAGTTCAGCAGTACGGCGCCGGGCGCTGGTCGAGCGCTCAGGCCGCTGCCGCCGCAGTGTTCGGCTTTCTAGAGGAACGCCTGGCCGGCGGCGAAGATATTCGCGCCGCCGGGGCCGAGGCCCACACATTGCGCCGCTTCGACGGCCTGATGCATGCCCAGATGCGAACCTACCGCAGCGCGCGCATGGCCGGTAATCTCGCCTTCGCCGCCACGACGTTTCTCACCACCGCCGGCTATGCCGCCGGTCTTGCCGCCGCTGCGCTGCTGTATCTGAACGGCGCCGTCAGCATCGGCGGCGCATTCCTGATTGTGGCATATGTCGCAATGCTGGCCGGGCCGTTGGAACGACTGCGTGAACAGGCCCAGGATCTGCAACAGGCCGGCGGCGCAATCGAACGGATCGCCGAACTGTTTAGTGCCCGGCCCCTGGTAGTTGAACAGGCGAACCCGCAACTTCTACCCGCCGGCCCGCTTGGCCTGGCGTTCGCCGAAGTTCATTTCAGCTACAACGACAGCTCGCCGGAGAACGGCGCAACCCCTGAGGCAGCCCCGGTGCTCCGCAACATCAGTCTGAACCTGCGCCCCGGCGAAACCCTCGGCCTGCTTGGTCGTACCGGCAGCGGCAAGAGCACCCTTTCGCGGCTGATCTTCCGGCTCTACGATCCGCAGCAGGGCGCGATCAGCCTGGCCGATCGCGATCTGCGGACACTCGAACTGGCCGATCTGCGCCGCCGGGTTGGCATGGTGACGCAAGATGTGCAGATCTTCCACGCCAGTGTGCGCGACAATCTCACGCTGTTCGACCGCAGTATCTCCGATCAGCGCATCATGAATGCGTTGCGCGAGTTGGAGTTGGAGGAATGGCTCGCAAGTCTGCCCGCCGGTCTCGACACATTGATCGGCGGCGCCCAGGGCCTTTCGGCCGGCGAGGCGCAACTCCTGGCGTTCGCCCGTGTGCTGCTGAAAGATCCCGGCCTGATGATCCTCGACGAGGCCAGTTCGCGCCTTGATCCGGCCACCGAACGGCGCCTGGAACGGGCGATCGATCGTTTGCTGCACGGACGCACCGCGATTGTGATCGCCCATCGCCTCAGCACTGTCGAGCGCGTCGATCGGATCGCCATTCTGGAGCAAGGCGCCCTGATCGAAACCGGCCCGCGTGTCGATCTCGCCGCCGACCCTGATTCGCGTTTTTCCCGCTTGCTGCGGGCCGGGATTGAGGAGGTGCTGGCATGAGCCATCCCCTCGATAACCTACCCACATGGCGGCTGAATCGCCGCCTGATCGCCTGGGGCGGCCGTGATTTCTGGCTGCATAGCTTCTTCCATAGCTTGTTCCTGGTTGCGCCGATCGCCCTTGGCTTGATCGAGCGGAGTGTTTTCGACAACATCACCGGGGCTACGCCGGCCACCCTGAGCCTCTGGACGTTGATCGCGCTGTATGTCGGGGTTGGGTTGGCTCAACTCGCAACCTCGTTCGCCGACATCTGGGCCGAGGTCGGCTTCCGCTATCGCACCGGCGCGCGGCTGCGTCACAACCTTCTGGCGACCCTGCTGCGCCGGCCGGGCGCCCTTCCGTCGCCGGTGCCGGTCGGCGAAGCGATCAGTCGCTACCGCAACGATGTAGCCGAAGTGACCGATTTCCCGCTCTGGCTGCCGCATGTCGGCGGCTCGCTGCTGATGTTCGTGATCGCAGTTGTGCTGATG
>JAAUQO010000363.1 GCA_012032775.1 Oscillochloris sp.
CATGAATGCGATGATTGCCGTTCGTGATCTTAAACGCGTCTATCAGATGGGCGAGTTCGCGGTGCAGGCGCTCGGAGGTGTGAGTTTCGACATCAGGCGCGGCGAGTTCGTGGCGATTATGGGGCCGTCGGGATCGGGCAAAAGTACGCTGATGAACCTGATTGGCTGTCTCGATACACCGAGCGCCGGCCACTACACACTGGATGGTCTGCCGGTTGAGGAGCTGGATTCGGAGTTGCTGGCGGCGGTGCGCAACCGCAAGATCGGGTTTGTGTTCCAGCAGTTTCACTTGCTGGCGCGGGCCACGGCCTTGCAGAATGTCGCCTTGCCATTGGCCTACCGGGGCGGAATGAAGACCGCAGAACGCCTGGAGCGCGCGGCGGAAGCGCTGGAGCGGGTTGGGCTTGCCGATCGTATGGATCACAGGCCGCACGAGTTGTCGGGCGGGCAACAGCAGCGTGTGGCGATCGCCGCGCACTGGTGAATCGGCCATCGCTGTTGCTGGCCGACGAACCGACCGGCGCGCTCGATACCCGCACCAGCGCCGAGATTATGGCCCTTTTTGCTGAGTTGAACAACGCCGGGATGACGGTTGTGATTGTGACGCATGAACCTGATGTGGCCAATCAGACCCGGCGGTTACTGGAGATCCGCGACGGCCTGCTGGTGCGCGATCTGCCTACGGGCGCCGCAATGCCGGTTGGTGAAACGGCGCAACGCAGCCGGCGCATACCGGTTCGCAGGCAGTGGAGGAACGCATCATGAGCAGCGACTCGCATGTGCTTGGCCGGCTCGCCGCAGGCAGTTGAGTTGAATGCATCCGATCTCGACGCCCAGCATCGACGATCTGTTGCGCGGCGGGATCAGGTTGGGTCGAGACATTGCGCTTTGCGCTGAGTACCTTGCGGGCCAATCCGCTCCGCACGCTGCTCACCGCCCTCGGCGTATTGATCGGCGTGGCGTCGGTTGTGGCATTGCTGGCGATCGGACGCGGATCGCAGGAGAGTATCACCAGCCAGATTACGGCCAACGGCGCAAACCTGATCACGATCCGCTCCGGTGCCGCGAATAGCGGCGGTGTGCGTGGCGCGATCGGCGGCAGTGCGACGCTGACGCTTGATGATGCCGAGGCCCTGGCCGATCCTAACCGCGCCCCGAATCTATCCGCCGTTTCGCCTGAGTACGGCAGCTTTTCTCAGTTGGTCGCCGGCAGCAATAATGTCAACGCCCAGGTAACCGGCGCGACGCCGGCTTATGCGACGGTTCACAACAGCAGCGTGGCCGAGGGCCGTTTCATCAGCGAATCGCAGCAGCGCGGCATGGAAAAGGTTGTCGTGTTGGGCGCAAGTGTCGCCGAGACCCTGTTTCCCGACGGCAGTGCCCTGGATCAGCAGGTGCGGATTAGCGGCCAGCAGTTTCGGGTTGTCGGCGTATTGGAGAGCAGCGGCGGCACCGGATTCGGCTCGGCCGACGACAGCGTATTTGTGCCGCTTTCTACCGCCCAGCGGGTGCTTTTCGGCGCGCGGGCGATCGGCGGCAGTTGGAGCGTAAGCACAATCGCCGTCCAGGTGCGTGATGCCGAGTCGGTTGATGCGGCCCTTGGCGAAGTTGAAACCGTGCTGCGCGAAGAGCATGATCTGCCGGCCGACGGCAGCGACGACGATTTCAGCGCGATCAAACCAGCAGGATATTCTTGAAACCGTCACCCAGACCACCCAACTGCTGACGCTGTTTCTGGGCGCGATTGCGGCGATCTCGCTGCTGGTGGGCGGGATCGGGATTATGAACATTATGCTGGTGTCGGTGCGCGAGCGAACCCGCGAGATCGGGCTTCGCAAAGCGCTCGGCGCCCGTGAGGGCGATATCCTGCTGCAATTTCTGTTCGAGGCCCTGGCCCTGAGCGGCGCCGGCGGCCTGATCGGCCTGTTGGTCGGCACCGGAATCGCGTTGATCGTTCAACTCACCGGCTTGCTGACAGTAAGCCTGAGTTGGGGATGTGGCCCTGATGGCCTTCGGGTTTGCGCTGGCGGTTGGATTATTCTTCGGGATTGCGCCCGCTCGGAGTGCCGCCCGGCTCGACCCGATTGTGGCCTTGCGGTCGGAGTGAAAATCTCCTCTTGTCCGGATAGCGCTGAATAGTGCGCTACACTGTACAAAGGTTCCTCTTCACGGCGACAAGGTATCGCGATGAAACAGGCCATTCTGGTGGTCGATGACCACGCCAGCGTCAGGACAATGATTGCGGAGTATCTGGAAGAGCAGGGCTACCGGGTGCTCACGGCCGGCGACGGCAACGAGGGCCTGATGCTGGCGCGGCGTATGCGCCCCGACCTGATACTGCTCGACATCATGATGCCCGGTCTGGATGGATTGGGCTTTCTGCAGGCCTATCGGCGCGATCATACTGCGCCGGTGATCCTGCTGACGGCCCGGATCGAAGAGACCGATAAAGTGGTGGGGCTTGAGTTAGGCGCCGACGACTATATCACCAAGCCCTTCGGGATGAAGGAGCTTGTTGCGCGGATTCGGGCGGTATTGCGCCGCGTCAGCACGGCCCAGCAGTCCACAACCCAGGAGCAATTGCGGGTCGGCGATCTGCTGCTCGATCACACAATGCGCGAGGTACGTGTCGCCGGCCAGGCGGTGAATCTCACACCCTCGGAGTTTTCGTTGCTGAGCTTGCTGATGGCCTCGCCGGGGCGGGTCTATTCACGTGAGCAACTGCTGGAACATTTGCAGGGCAACGCATTTGAGGGTGTCGAGCGCACGATCGATGTCCATATTCGCAACCTGCGCAAGAAACTCGAACCCGATCCGGCCCGTCCACGGTATGTCGAAACCGTGTTCGGGGCCGGTTATCGCTGCTGCGCGCAGCCGGATCGGTGATGTGTATGCGCTCGCTTTCCACCCGTCTGGCCCTCGCCTTCGCACTCACCAGCCTGGTCGGCATCGGTCTGGCGGCATTCTTCGTGCGCCAGTTGGTGTCAACTCAGTTCGACAGCTTTATTGTCGAACAGCGGCAGGCCGAGTTTGTTGATCTGGCGGCGAGTTACTACGCGGCCAACGGCAGTTGGCAGGGGATCTCGCCACAAGTGCTGTTTCGTGCCTACAATCGCCACGCGGGCGGCGACCGCGACGGGCCGGTGATCACATTCGCACTTGTCGATAGCTCCGGCCGAGTGGTGTTGTCGCCAAATCCGTCGGAGCGCGGTCGCCCGGCCGATCCGGCCTGGTTGGCCGAGGGCACGGCGGTGACGGTGGACGGCGAGGTGGTGGGGACGGTCTATCTTACTGCTGCACCCGGCCTGAGCCCGGAGGAGTTGCGGTACCTGC
>JAAUQO010000126.1 GCA_012032775.1 Oscillochloris sp.
CGGGTTGGCGTAGCGCTCGGCGCAGGTAGGTTGGTGGCGGTGCGCGTAGGTGTCGCCGTGGCGCTTGCCGTGGCACTCGGCGCACGAGTCGGGCTGCTCACGGCGGTAGGGGCGCTATCCTGCAGCGTTGGCGTAGTGGCCGGCACAGGTGACGATACAGCCAGAATCGCGGGTGTCGCGCTTGCGGTTGCCGCAACCGTGGCGCCTTGGGTCGGGCTCGCCGTCGCCGTCGGCGTAACAACTGGGGTGGCAGATGGCGTATGGCTCACGGTCGGGCTTGCCGTCGCCGTCGCCAAGGCTTGCGCATCAAGTGCGCCAAGATCCACAAATGGCGCCGGCCCACCACCGCCGAAGCGACCGGCGGCATCGCGATTGATCGCTGCGGCGACCTGCGGATCGATCGGCGGCAGGTCGATCAGCGGCGGGTTGAGCCAGGGCCGATAATCGGCACTGAGTCGCGAAAGCACATTCTGCGGAAAAACCCCCGGCGCGGGCCGCAGCAACAACAGCACCAGATAGGAAATAGCCAGGATCGCGAACAACGCGATCAGGAGCGCCGCCAACGCCAGGCCAATCCCGACACGCCGGCCACGTGGGCTGTACTTGTCGAGCAGATCCCGCACCTGAGCCGGAATCCAGGTATGCGGTTGGCGCAGATCGATCTGCATCAGACGGCCTCGCGCAATGCAGGGGTGCTTGCAGGTGCGTAGGGCAGCAGAAAGCTAAAGGTGCTGCCGTGTTCCGATGTGTCGGCCAGCCAGAGCCGGCCGCGTTGCTGCGCGATCAACTGGCGTGCGATCGCCAAACCTAGCCCGGCGCCGCGCTCATTAGAGTTGATACCCTGGCCGCGCCCGGTGCCGCGAGTAAAGCGATCGAACAGTTGCGCCCGCAGATCCGGCCCGATCCCCGGCCCACTATCGATGACATCAATCCGAACGCCATCATCGATCGAACTCGCACGCACCACCACCTCTTTGCCGTTACTGTAGCGACAGGCATTATCGAGTAACTGGTCGATCACCTTGAGCACATAGTGCTCGTCGCCGAGCACCGGCGGCAAATATTCGGGCAGTTGCATGCGCAGTTGCACATCGCGTTCGGCGAAACGTGGGCCATGCACCCGCAACACATCGCGCAGCAGATTATTCAATACCAACGGACGCAACTCGATCGCCAGAGTGCCGAGATCGATCGACGCAACCATGATCATGTTGTTGAGCAGATTGGTCAGACTACTGATATGATTGCGCGAAACCGCCACCAATTCGCGCTGGTTCTCATTCAACTCGCCAACAAGATTGCGCAGCAGCAAGTCGAGATTACCGCCGATCACCGTTAACGGCGTCCGCATCTCGTGTGATGCAGTGGCGATAAAATTACTCTTCGCCCGATCCAACGCGATCGTGGTGGTTACATCTTGCAGCACCACCACCACACCCAGCGGCTGCGCATTATCGTCATGCACCGGTGCGGCGATCGTCCGCACCAGGCGATCACGCAGCCGAAACAACTCGCCGGGGCCGGAACCATTGGCCGAACCGCCGATCTCGGGCGCCTCGAACGGGATATCGTTCATATGGGCCGGCGGCGGATCATCGGGGCCGAGGCCGAGCAGATCGCGGGCGGCGCGGTTGATCACCTGCACGGCGCCGGTCGAATCGCCCACAATCACGCCGTCGGAGATACTGGCGATAATCGCGGCCTGGTGGCGCGCATCGGCCCGCATCGAGCGGTACAACTCCAACAGGTGGCTGGTCATTGTATTGAAACTGCTCGCCAGCACCCCAATCTCATCGTTCGACTGAATACTGCTCCGTTTGTCGAGATTGCCCGCCGTCACGGCATGGGCCGTCTGCACAAGTTCGTCGAGCGGGCTGCTGATCCGCTGCGCCACATACAACCCCACGGCCATAACGCCGCCCATCAGCAGCAGGGTGATCGCGATCAGCGGCAGGCGTGCGTCGGTCCAGGGGCTGATCACATAATCGGTCGCCAGGGCCGTCGCGATCAAGCCAAGGGTGACACCGCGCACCCGCAGCGGCGTATAGCTGAATTGGTATTCGCGCGCGTTGACGACTCGTGTATCGAAGATGCTGCGCTCATCGAGTGGGGTAAGGGCGGTTGTCTGTGCGGCAAGTCCGGATCGCATATCCAGTTCGCCCAGGCCATCCATCGGCCGCAGGGTGCTGGCAACGGCGACGCCGTCATCGGCGCGGTAGACACTCACGATCGTCGCCTGGGAGTCAACGACAAGATCCGCCAGGAGTGTGTCGAGGCGCATCGCAATCAGCACCCCGCCGACAATCACACTGTCGCGCCTAACCGGCGCCACGGTGAATAGGTAGCGGGTATCGGAATCATCGAAATCGATCAGGCCGGCGAACTTGTCGCCCTCTGAATCGGCCGCACCGCTGAGGATCTGCGGCACAAACCAGAGCCGGCTGAGATCACGGGGTTCACGTCGAATGCGCGGAGTGCGACCATCATCGGTGCGCAGCGTCTCCCAATCAACCAGCGCCGTACCGCTCGCATCAAAGGCGATCAGCCGATCGGCGCGTAAACCGGCTCGCTCGGCCGCTACCTGAAAAAACGGATCGAGCGCCGCCTCAAGCCCGGCCGTATCACGCTGTTCCAGTGCGGTTGCAACCGCCGGCGCGCCGCTGCGGGGATTGTTCGTCGCAAAACTGACTTCACGCAAAAACTGAAGGTTGGCGCTTTCGCGGGCCACAACCGCATCGGCGAGATTGCGCGCGGTCTGGGCCAATTGATTATTCAGCCGCTCCTGAGCACTGCCGGTGATAATCAAAAACGCGAAAGTCGAACCGATCATCGCCACCAGAAAGGCCAGCAGCAAGAACGGCACAATAATTTTGTAATAAAGATGCGCCCGTAGTTCGCGCAATAACATAGCGTTCCGGCCTGATAATTACCTGAGATAATTGCCGTACCCGCTATGCTAAAACGTAGTTTACAATATTTTTACCAATCTATGCGGTGAATAATTCGACATCTTTTTCATAGCGTCGTACGTATGCACTGCGTACGACCGAGGCGGCGCATGTCACACTATCCGAGTTCGGTTACATCACCGGCGGCGGCGCGGCGCAGGCGATCGGCGACGGCGCGGGCGATCCCGGCGATCCCGATATCGCGGGCGAGGATACGATCGGGGCGGCGCGCATCAAGGGCACGCAAGGCGGCATACAAGCGTTGCGCCACCAGTTCAGGCTGCGCCGCCGGCCCAAGCAACTCCAGATCGTAGGTGCGATCGGCGAAAAAGGCTGCATCTTCGTCGGGGATAAGCAGGCCGACCCGCAGTCCGGCGGCCAGCAATTGCTCGGCCTCGCCACGCAACCAGGCCCGCGCCGCATCAACCGGCCCGATCACCAGGCGCAGCGGATGTTCCGGTGCATAGTGGCGCTCCAGCAGACCGGGCGCGATCTGCCCGCCGCCGGGTGCAACTTTGGCGCCGAGCGCCACTTCGCCCAACAGCGCCTGCAACTGCTCCAGGCTTACGCCGCCCGGCCGCAACAGCGTCGGCGGCGTCGATGTGAGATCGAGCACCGTGGATTCCAGGCCCACATTCGTTGCGCCGCCATCGATCACAGCCGCGATTCGCCCGTCAAGATCGGCCAGCACATGGGCGGCGCTGGTAGGGCTGGTATGGCCGAAGCGGTTGGCGCTCGGCGCAGCGATCGGGGTGCCGGCAGCGGCGATCAGGCGGCGGGCCAGCGGCAATCCCGGCACGCGCACGGCAACTGTCTCGCGTCCGCGCTTACGGCAAGCGGCACGGCCGGGTTGCTGGGGCAACACCAGCGTCAGTGGGCCGGGCCAGAAGTGATCCGCCAGCATGGCAAGCGCCGGCGGCGGATCGCGGGTTACCAGATCCAGATCGGCGGCGGCAGCAAGATGAATGATCAGCGGATCTTCGGCCGGGCGGCCCTTGGCGGCGAAGATCCGCGCCACCGCATGCGGATTCAGCGCATCCCCACCAAGACCATAGACGGTTTCGGTCGGGAAGGCCACCAACTCACCGGCGCGCAACAATGCGGCGGCGACGGCAAGACTCGGCTCATCAGCGGCCAGGATGCGCGTTGCAGCCATCTGCTTTATCCCGCATTGCCCCGCAAATACGCAATCACCTCGGCGGCGCTGTAGCGAGTGCGTCCGTTCAGAAACCCGCCCATCGTCACCAGATCATCGCCGCTGGTGATCAGCGGCGGCTCGACATGGCCTTTGCGTTCCTGGCCAAAGCCGATATTCGCCATAAGCGCATTACAAAGGCATTGGCGGCCCTCGGTTGCCGCCAGTTCGCCGCCCTTGCGCACATAGGCATCGATCGGTTCCGAAGCGCAGCGATAGGCCAGTTCGCCCTTTTCGTTGATGTACGGCGTCCGCAAATAACCAAGATCACAGACACGCTCGCGATGACCCTCTTCGCCCGGCGCATTCAGCCAGGTAACCACCTTGAACGGGAATCCGGTCGGCGAGGCCAGTGGATCGGTACGCACCCGCACCTCGCCGCGCAGCACCGCCTCAAGCACCGACTGCCGCAGGCCGTCTTCCATCCCCGATTCGGCGCAGTAGGCGAACAACGTGCCAACCTGAATACCATTAGCGCCTGCATCCAAGGCCCGCTGCAAACCCTCAGGCGAACCGACGCCGCCGGCAAGCCAGAACGGCAGGCCCAGATCACGCAATTTCACCAGATCGACCACATCACGCGGGCCATAAACCGGCTCGCCGCGCTCGTTAAACTCGCCGCTGTTGCGGGGCGGCGCATTATGCCCGCCGGCAGTCGGCCCCTCGACCACAAAGCCATCGACCCGGCCTTTGGCGCGGCGCACCAGCATCATCGCCAGCGAATTACTGGCGATAATCGGCAGGAAATACGGCCGGCGCAAAGCCGGCGGCGGGCCGTCCCAAAGCGACGCCGGATTCAGGGCCAGATGGGCTTCCTCGCCGGCCGGCAAGTTCTCGACATCGAAGCGCATTGTGGCGAGTTTATGTTCGGCCAGGGCATCAAGGGCCGCCGGGATCTCCAACGGGATCCCGGCGCCCATCAGCACCACATCGACGCCGGCCAACATTGCGCCGTAAAGCAAGGGCAGATTCGGCATCTGCACCTTTGTCAGCAAATTGATGCCGACCACACCGGCGTGGCCCGCTTTGGCCAGATAAACCTCGACAAAGGCCGACAGAATCGCCAGACGCTCGCGGAATGGATTGGCGGCCTTGCGATACATCGGAATCATGGCGTACGACTCACCCGGTTTGCGACCCTCAGGCAAAAAGTAGCGCTGCAGCGCATCCTCGGCGATCGCGGGGATCGGGAATGCAGCCAGGGCGCGGCGCATATGTCCGCCGGGATCGCCGTCCTGCAACCGGCGCACCAGTACCGTATCGATCCCGGTACCCGAAATCACGCCGAGTTGTCCGGCCTGCGCAACGGTGTGGGCCAACCGCCAATCCGAGATGGCAACACCCATACCACCCTGAATAATCATCGGCAGAGTCGCTGCTGACATACCAATCCTTTACATGCGTTACGCGGTCGCCCTCGTGAGCCATCCGCGTGATCGGTTTTCGGGCCTCCGGCAGTGTGCAATCCCCGTTTTCGATTCGTTGCGCCGCCGCTGCTGGAATATCGAAAACTGTTGGTTTTGCCCGGCTGTCGCAGGCGAGTCGGCGGTGCGAGCCGCCCCACCTCACAACTCGTGTCCATTACAGTCATTCAGAATCCGTCTGACAACGGGATTTCGGTCGATCCGACAAACACTGTGTGTCCACTGGGCAAGTCTGAGTCCAACGCAGCATCCACAATCGCATGGGCAAACGTCTCAACCGTGGGTAAGCTGCCAACCTGATTTCGTCGCGCGGCAACCATGCCCGGCACCTCGCGCTCAAGCAACTTCGGCGTAATTGTGCCTTCGATCACATCGCCGCTAACCACAATCAAGCTCAGACTGCGTTCGGCGAACGTGGGGATGCGGGCGCGCAAGGCATCTTCGCCGGCGCGCTTACTGGACGCCACGGGAGCATAGGCGTCCAACACCGGTTGCACGCCATAAAAATGCGCCATGTGGCTGGTGACGAAGACAATTCGCCCGCCGGGCCGCAGCAGCGCGAAGCATGCATCGACGGTGCCGAGTTGCGCGTCGCGGTTGAGCTGCATGGCATAGGATGCTGGTTTGTCTTTTTCCAGCCCGCCGCTCGCATTCAACACCAGCAGATCAAGCCGGCGGTATGTCGCAGCGATCTGCGCCGCCATCGCCTCGCGCTCGGCAGCAATCGTAAGATCGGCCTGGACGAGCAAGGCCCGCCGGCCGTATTCACGCACCTGAGCGGCGACGGCTTCCGCCCGTGAGCCTTTACTGCGGTAATTCAACACGAGATCGACGCCACGCTGCGCAAAATATCGGGCCAGCGCAGCACCAATGCCGCGCGAAGCACCCGTCACAAGTGCTACCGGCGAAGACGACTCGGTCATCACGTTGGATAAAACCTTTCGTTGGGTATGTTCTTGCCGGGTATTATACGCTGAATATCTTTGTGCGGTTGCGCCGGCTTCACCCCGCCCCATGCCAGGGGTTACGGCAGCACAAAAGGCAGCCAATCGGCGGCATTATGCTATACTGAACATACGATAACCGATGCACAAATCCCTCCACTATATCCAGTATCCTATATCCAGTATCCTACATATTATGGCGCAAACGATCTCCGAGACCGATTCATCGTTCGACCTCCAGCCCATCAGGGCGCTTTACCCATTTCGGACTACTCAGATCGCTACTCCCGGCGGCGCACTCAGCTATGTTGATGAGGGCAATGGGCCGGCGGTGCTGATGTTGCACGGCAACCCGACCTGGTCGTTCTACTATCGCCGGCTGATCACGGCCCTGGCGCCACAACACCGGGTGATCGTCCCCGATCATATTGGTTGCGGGCTTTCGGCCAGGCCACAAAAGTACAGCTACCGGCTACGCGACCATATCGACAATATCGAGCGGCTGGTCGATCAACTCGCACTCGGCCCGCTCGATCTGGTTGTCCATGATTGGGGCGGCGCGATTGGGATGGGTTGGGCGGTACGCCGGCCCGATCTGGTGCGTCGGATTGTGGTGCTCAACACTGCGGCGTTTCTTTCGCCGCGGCTTCCGCTGCGGATCGCGATCTGCCGTACGCCGATCTTCGGCGATCTGGCGCTGCGCGGCTTGAATGCCTTCGCCGCCGCCGCCACGCTGATGGCCGTCGAGCGACCGCTGACGCCCGAGGTACGGGCCGGGTATCTGTGGCCGTACAACTCGTGGCGGAACCGGATCGCGCAGTTGCGTTTCGTGCAGGATATTCCGCTGCGGCCCGATCATCCGACATGGCCGGTGGTTGACGGAATCGATCGCGAATTATCGGTGCTGCGCAACAAGCCGATGCAGATTCTTTGGGGCGGCAAAGATTGGTGTTTCAGCGATCACTTCCTGGCCGGTTGGCTGGAACGCTTCCCGCATGCCCAGGCGCTGCGTTTCGATCACGCCGGCCATTATGTGCTCGAAGACGCCCACGAGGAGATCGTGCCGCGCGTGGTTGGGTTTTTTGCGCCGTAGGGGCGCATGGCACTATTTATCAAACTATTTATGAACATCAATGTCACACCTCCGGTTGCCGCAATCAAGCCCGTGGAGATCGCGATCCACGGTGATCGGATCATCGACCCGTACGCATGGCTGGAGAATCGCGACGATCCGGCCGTGATCGCGCATCTGGAGGCGGAAAATGCCTATACCGCCGCAACCCTGGCTCCGGTGCAGGATCTGGCACAACAGATCTATCGCGAGATGCGCGGGCGGATTAAAGAGGATGATGCAACGGTGCCGGAACGGATCGGCGCGTACGAATACTATTTCCGCAGCGAAACCGGCGAGCAGTATCCACGTTACTGCCGCCGCCATAGCCCCGACGGCGATGAGGAGTTGTTGCTGAACGGCAATCTGCTCGCTGCGGGCCTGAACTTTTTCCGTTTCGGCGAGGTGCATCCCAGCCCCGATCAGCGCAAGTTACTTTATACCGTCGATTCAACCGGCGCATGGGTGTTTACGCTCTATGTCCTTGATCTGGACAGCGGCGAACTGCTCGGCGCGCCGGTGCCGAATGTGGCCTATGATTCGGCCTGGCTCAACGACAGCCGCACTCTGCTGTATACCGTCTTCGACCAGACCCATCGCTCGTACCGGTTGTATCGCCGGCCCATCGCTGCCGATCCGGCCGCAGCCGAACTGATCTATGAGGAAGGCGACGATCGTTTCGCGCTGTCGTTGGCGAAAACCCGTTCGCAAGCCTATCTGACACTTACCTCGTTCAGCTATTCGGCCACCGAAGTGCGTTATGCGCCGGCCGATGATCCCGCCGCGCCGTTTACCGTCTTCGCGCCGCGCCGAGCGCCGATCGAGTATTTTCTCGATCACCAGGGCGATCATTTCTTGATCCGCACCAACGAACATGCCGAGAACTTCAAGCTGCTGCTGGCACCGGTGAGCGATCCGAGCCGGCAGCGCGAACTTATACCCCATCGCCCCGACACACTGCTGACCGATGTCGATCCCTTCGCGACGAAACTCGTGCTCCACGAGCGGCGCAATGGTCTACGCCAACTACGTATCAGCGATCCCGACGGCAACAACGAGCATTATGTCGAGTTTCCGGAAGTAGCCTACACACTCTCGGCATGGAACAATCCGGAGTACGCAAGCACAATCTTGCGCCTGAACTATGCGTCGATGATCACACCGCCCCAGGTGGTGGATTACGACATGCAGAGCCGCACCTGGCTTGTACGCAAGCAAGAGGAGATTCCAAGCGGCTATAACCAGGCGGATTATGTGACTGAGCGGCTGGAAGCGCTCGCCGCCGACGGCGCCCGCGTGCCGATCTCGATTGTGTACCGGCGCGACCGGCCGCAGAACGGCGGGCCGGCCCTGCTGACGGGCTATGGCGCCTATGGCTCAACCGTGGAGCCGGGCTTCGACAGCAAACGGCTGAGCCTGCTCGATCGCGGGTTTGCGGTGGCGATCGCCCATATTCGGGGCGGCAACGATCTGGGCCGGCGCTGGTACGAAGAGGGCCGGCTGATGCACAAGAAAAACACCTTCAGCGATTTTATCGCCTGCGCCGAACAACTCTTCGCCAGGGGATACACCAGCCCCGAGCAACTGGCGATCAGCGGAACAAGTGCCGGCGGCTTGCTGGTAAGCGCCGTGATCACACTGCGGCCCGACATCTGCCGGGCGGTGCTGGCCCGCGTGCCCTGGACGAATGTGATCGCAGCGCTGGTGAAGCCGGAGTTGCCGCTGACCGTGATTGAGTGGTTGCAGTGGGGCGATCCGGCGATCGAAGAGCAGTATCGCTATATGCGCTCGTACGACCCCTACGATAATGTCGCCCCCGGCCCGTACCCGCATATCATGGCGACAGCCGGATTGACCGATCTGCAAGTTCCGTACTGGGATCCGGCCAAGTGGGTGGCGCGCCTTCGAACCGCCAAAACCGACGACACAATGCTTGTTTTGCGCACGAATATGGCCGCCGGCCATGGCGGCGCCTCGGGACGCTTCAGCTACCTTGAGGAGATCGCCCAGGAGTACGCATTCATGCTGATGGCCCTTGGCCGGAATACGGAATTCTGAAGGCGGCATGGTGCTTCGCCTTGACGCCATGCTGCATTCTGCGTTCTGCATTCCCAGAGGTATGTAGTGATTGCGACCGAAGTGATCAATGCGAATATTGCCCGCCATCTGCCGTTGATGGCCGCGCAACATCCCGATCAGATCGCGGTTGTGGCCGGCGCCGGACGTGATCGGGCCGGCAAGCCGATCTACCAGCGCCTGACCTTCGCCGAGTTGGAGAAGGTTAGTAACCGTTACGCCTGGGGTCTGAGCGGCGCAGGATTCAGGCCCGGCACGCGGGTGCTGCTGCTGGTGCCGGCCGGCTTGCCGCTGATCAGCCTGACTTTCGCCCTCTTCAAAATCGGCTGCGTGCCGATTATGATCGACCCGGCAATGGGCCGGCGCAATCTGGCCCAATGTATCGACGAGTGCGCCCCCGACATGATGATCGGCGTGCCGCGCGGCCATCTGGCCCAACTGATCTTCCGCAAGGCCTTCCGCACAGTGCGCCGCTCGGTGCTGGTCGGCTCGAAGTTTTTGCCGTTCGGCGCCGTGAATCTGGCCGATCTGAGTGTGCCGATCAACACGCCTTATCCGGTTGAACCTGTGGCCGCCGGCGAGACCGCCGCGATCCTGTTCACCACCGGCAGCACCGGCGTACCAAAGGGCGTGATCTACGAGCACGGCATGTTCAATGCCCAGGTACGGCTGCTGCGCGACCTGTTCAAGATCGCGGAGGGCGAAGTCGAGATGCCGGCCTTCCCGCTTTTCGCCTTGTTCAATGTCGCCCTTGGGGTAACTTCGGCAATTCCGCCGATCGACCCGACCCGCCCGGCGAGTTGTGATCCGGCCGAAGTCGTCGAGTTTATGCGCGCACAAGGCGTTACCTCGACCTTCGGATCACCGGCGATCTGGGAGCGGGTATCGCGCTACTGTATCGATCAGAACATCCGCTTGCCGAAACTGCGCCGAGTACTGATGGCGGGCGCGCCGGTGCCGGCCCATCTGCACGAGCGTTTCCGCCACATCCTCAGCGACGACGCCGACACCCATACACCCTACGGCGCCACCGAGGCGCTGCCGGTCGCATCGTTCAGCGGGCGCGAAGTTCTGCACGCACGGGCTGAACATCCCGAGCCGACCGCCGGAACCTGTGTCGGCCGACCGGTGCCCGAGATGACCCTGCGGATTATTGCGATCAGCGACGAACCGATCGCGGATTGGGATGCCGGCCTCGGCCTGCCGCCGGGACAGATCGGCGAGATCTGTGTGCGCGGGCCGTCGGTAACAAAGGCCTATGTCGCCCGTGCGCGGGCCACACAGCTTGCGAAGATCCGCGACGGTGATGCGATCTGGCATCGTATGGGCGATCTGGGCATGCTTGATACACAGGGACGGGTCTGGTTTTTCGGCCGCAAGAGCCATCGGGTGATCACGGCGAACGGCACATTGTTCACCGAACCGATCGAGTTGATCTTCAACCGCCATCCGCATGTGTTCCGCAGTGCATTGGTCGGCGTACCGGCCGGCGACGGATTCCAGCACCCGGTGCTGATCGTCGAACCGCGCCCCGAGCACATTCCGCGCAGCAAAGCCGCCGCGCAGCAACTATTCAACGAGTTGCGCGCCCTGGGCCAGGAATTCAGCATGTCGGCCGGGATCCGGCGCTTTCTGATCCATCCGGCATTCCCGGTCGATATCCGCCACAACGCCAAAATCTTCCGCGAACAACTTGCCGTCTGGGCGGCAAAACACTAAAACCGCATCTGAGACAACCAATCGGTTGTCGCTACAGGTGCATCATCATTATGGGCAGAACAACCAAACTCATCCTCGATATCGTTATCGGCGCGGTGATCCCGATCCTCGTGCTGAGCTACCTGAGCGAGCCATTGGGCGCGATCCCGGCCTATCTGCTGGCGGCGCTCATCCCGGTCGCCTGGGTATTTCTCGATCTCTTCCTGATCACGCGGCGCTTCAATGTGATCACCAGCTACACCGGCCTACAGGCGATTATGCGCGGCCTGCTGGCCTTCTGGTTTGTGGACGGCTGGCAGTTTGCGCTCAAAGACACCGGCGGCGCGATCGTTGCCACAGTGGTGTTCGTCGGCTCGATCATGATCGACAAGCCGATGATGGAACTATTCTGGCGCCAGGGATTGGCGCCGGACACGCCGGAACGCGAGGAGAATTTGAACGCGCTGACCAACCGGCCCGATGTGCGCCGGGCGCTCAGGCAGGGAACATTAGCGCTTCTGATCGCCAATATTCTCACCGGGATCGCCAATTTCTGGCTGAATCTGGTGATCGTCGTCGCACCATTCGGCACCGAAGTATTCAATCAGCAAGTCGCACAGGTGAACGCGATCACCCGCATCGCCCTCACTATCCCCGAATTGATCGCCTTCGGCATCGCCTTCTGGATGCTCTGGCAAGCAGTCGGCCAGATCTTCAGCGGCCACGAAGGCCCCGACAACGACGATTTCTGGGCCGCCCTGGCTGCCTGGCGCGCCCGTAGCCAACAGGAGCAAATCTAAATGCTGGCGCTGGTAACCGGCGGCAATGGCTTTGTTGGCCGCGCACTTGTTGCGTTGTTGCTTGGTCGCGGCGACCGGGTGCGCGTGGTTGGGCGCAATGATTATCCCGAACTGCGTGCGCTCGGCGCCGAGTGTTTTCGGCTCGACCTGAGTACGCCCGAGGGCGGCGCCGCCCTTGCCTCGGCGGTGCGTGGCGTCGAAACGGTGTTTCATGTGGCGGCGAAGGCCGGGATCTGGGGTACGTTCGACGACTTTTACCGCAGTAATGTCACGGCGACACAGCGGGTGGTACGGGCGGCCGAACGGGCCGGAGTGCCGAAACTGGTCTATACCTCGTCGCCGTCGGTGGCGATCGGCGAAGACGATCTGACCGGTGTCGATGAATCCACGCCCTACCCCGAGCGCTATCTGGCGCCCTACCCGCATACAAAATCGTTAGCCGAGCGCTATGTGTTGGCGCGCAGCGAAATCGCGACAACTGCAATCAGGCCGCATTTGATCTGGGGGCCGGGCGACCCACATATCTTTCCGCGCCTGCTGGCCCGCGCTCGCGCCGGGCGATTGGTTCAGATCGGCGACGGCACCAATCTGGTCGATATCACCTACGTAGACAATGTGGCCGATGCCCATGTTCGCGCCGCCAATGCGCTTAACGCCCGCTCGATGTTGCGTGGCCGGGCCTATTTTATCGGCCAGGAACGCCCGGTCAATCTCTGGCAGTTTATCAACGAAGTTCTGGCCCATGCCGGGCTGCCGCCGGTACGCCGGCGGCTCGGATATCCCACTGCGCTCCGCCTCGCCGGCATTGCGGAGACCATCTACAGCACACTCGGCCTCAACCGCGAACCGCCCCTCACCCGCCTGATGGTCAGTCAGATGGCCCGCTCGCACTGGTTTGATCACAGCGCCGCCGAGCGAGATTTCGGCTACAGGCCCAGGGTCGGCATCGAAGAAGGTTTGCAGCGCACCTTCGCCAGTCGGTAAGGATTATGACAGAACTCTTCATAACAGCCGGGCTTGTCATTCTCGTCTCCGCACTCTGTTCCGGTTCCGAAGCCGCCTTGTTCTCGATCAGCCTGACGCGCGTCCGGCAAATGGCCGAGGGCGGGAGTGCGTCCAGCAAGGCCTTGCTGGCGATCCGCGAGAACATGGGCCGGCCGATCAGCACGATCGTGGTATTGAACAATATCGCCAATATCGGCGGCAGCATCATTGTCGGTGATCTGGCGGCCGAGATCTTCGGCAGCCGCTGGATCGGCCTTTTCTCGGCCGCGCTGACCCTGGCGGTGATTATTTTCGCCGAGATTTTGCCCAAAACCTTCGGCGAACGCTTCTCCGAAACGATCGCGCCGCTGATCGCCCGCCCGATTCGCACCCTTACCCTGCTGTTCACGCCGATCGTCTGGATGATCGAGGTGATTGTCTCACCATTGATCGGCACGCGCAAAACCCCCACCACCAACGAAGCCGAGATCCGCCTGCTGGCCCGGATCGGCCTCCAGGAAGGGGTTTTCGAGCGCGATGAATCCGAAATGATCGATCGGGTGTTCCGGCTCAACGACACCCTGGCGCGCGACATTATGACTCCGCGGGTCAGTATGACCTATCTCCACGCCGACGATACCCTGGAAGAGGCGCGTGAGCGCGTGCTGACATCGGAGCATTCACGGATTATTGTGATCGGTGATGCGATCGACGAGGTGCGCGGCATCGCGCTGCGCTACGAACTGCTGGCAGCGATGCTTGGCGGCCACATGGACGCTCCGGTGTCGTCGGTAATGCGAGCGGCCAGCTTTATTCCATCGAGCGTTCGCGCCGACAAATTGCTGGAAGTATTTCGCCAGAATCGCCAGCATATCTCGGTGGTGATCGACGAGTACGGCGGCGTGGCCGGCGTTGTCTCGTTGGAAGATGTGTTGGAAGTGCTGACCGGCGAGATCGTCGATGAGACCGACCGGGTGGCCGATTTGCAGGCCGAAGCGCGGGCCAAACACCTGCTGCGGTTGCAACAAGACGGCTGATGCCTGTAACGGCTTTGTCGCCACGTGATACAAAAGATGGTCACTAACCATTTATGGTACAGTTAGCGGAAGATTTCGTGCATAAACTGGAGGTTAGGTGTGCTGTTCAAACACGTCGCGATTGAAGGAGTCGGTTATGAACTGGCTCCGCACAAAGTGACTTCGGACTGGCTGGAAGACCAACTCGGCGAGACGATGTCGCGCCTGGGTATTCCACGCGGCCGGCTGGAGGCGCTTTCCGGAATCCGCGAGCGGCGTTTCTGGGATCACGGCACGCGGCCGAGCGAGATTGCCACGATGGCGGCGCGCAAGGTACTTGAGGCGACGGAGATCGACCCGTCGGAGATCGGCGTGCTCATTAATACCGCAGTCTGCCAGGATTATCTGGAGCCTTCGACGGCGGTGTTCGTGCATCGCAACCTGAGATTGGCCCAGCGCTGCAGCAACTACGATGTGCGAAACGCGTGTCTGGGATTTTTGAACGGCATGTATATCGCAGCGATGATGATCGAAATGGGCGAGATCAAGTACGCCCTGATCGTCGATGGCGAAGGATCGCAAGAGGCGGTGATGTCCACCGTGAAGCGTCTGCAATCCCCAAACACAACCCCGCAAGAGTTCCGCGATAACTTTGCAACCCTAACACTGGGTTCCGGTGGCGCCGCAATGCTGCTCGCCCATACAAGTGTGTCACGCAGCACGCACCGCCTGAACGGCGTAGTCTCGATGGCGGCCACCGAGCATAATGAATTATGTATCGGGCAACCCGATTATATGAAGACCGACGCATCGGCGCTATTGATCGCCGGTGTGAAGTTGGTAACCCAAACCTGGCAGTTGGCCCAGGAGCAGTTGCCGAACTGGAATGATGCGCTGATCGATTGCTACGCGCCGCACCAGGTGAGCGCCCGGCATACCGCCGCCGTTACCGAGGCGGTTGGGATCGCGCCTTCCAAGCTCCATCTGAACTTCCCGCTGCTCGGCAATATCGGCCCGGCGGCGCTGCCGATCTCGCTCGCCCAGGCCGGCGAAAGCCGCCTGAAAACCGGCGATCACGTCGGATTACTTGGGATCGGCTCGGGATTGAATTGCTCGATGATGAGTGTGACCTGGTGATCATGGCGGTGGTTGGTGTTGCAGTGTAGCCGCAACACCAACCACCAGGTTTAGCGGATGTGCAAATCCCTGATCTGGAGCCATTGGAACGCCGGCGCATCCAGCAATCCCCAGCCTAATGTCCCCTGCGGCGTCGCCACAAGATATTGATTATCGATCCAGACCACAAAACACAGCGGGCCGTGCGGCGAAGGTGCGTCGGCCAGCACCGCTTGACCATCGACCAAAAATGAACTGCTGCGCTCGCCCCAACAGATCTCGTAGTGATGCCAATCTTGCAATGCGATCGGCAACACTGCTTCGACAACTCTGAGCGAACGCTGAATGCGCGGCCAGATCAGCCGGTACAAGTGGCGGCGGCGCATGAGCGGCGCGAGCAATGGGGCCGCCGGTAGCCAGGCCAGGGCCTGGGCGCGCCCAAGATCAACTGTGGCGGCCTTCCAGCCGTTGCCCGGAACGCCGTAAGCCAGCGGAATGTTGTTCGGCGGCGCACCATGAAAAAAACCAGACCGCCTGCGGTGGACGAGGCGGAAAGGCGCTGGGATAGTTCCAGAAGCCAAACCCCGCCGTACCACTCAGTTCGGCAGCCGGATGCGAGAAACGGGCCTGGAGGCTAAGCCGGAGCGGCGGACGATGCAGAAAATGCGGCGCCCGCACCTGATAGTCATCGATCTGGGCATCACTGTAGAAGTGCTGAGTCGCGGCGAGATTGATCAGTTGCAACCCGGACGGATCAAGGGCGAGCGCGCCGCTGCCGAGGATCTTGTGGCGCCAGGGCCGGGCCTGAAGCGCCATCAGGCGTACGCTGTCGGTCATAGCTTAACTGCCGCGGTACGTGCTGTACGCCCACGGCGAGACAAGCAGCGGCACATGGTAATGCGCAGTGGGATCGGCGATGCCGCAGCGGATCGGAACCACATCGAGGAATGGCGGTTCGGGCAAACTGCTGCCGCCAACCCGAAAATAGTCTGCAACAAAAAAATGCAATTCGTACACCCCGGCCACAAATGCCGCATCCTGAAGCAGCGGCCGATCAACCCGCCCATCGGCGTTTGTACGCACCTCAGCCAGCGGGATCATGCCGGCGGCATCGCTGCGAAACAACGCAATTCGCATCCCGGCGGCCGGTCGGCCATTGGCCGTGTCGAGCACATGTGTCGTTAGTTTGCCCATTTCACCCGATACCAATAATCGTAACGCGGTTCAAATCCCAGGCGGCGATACAGCGCCAGCGCCGGCGCATTCGCGTGCATCACCTGGAGGTAACAATGGTCGGCGCCGTGGTGTTGCGCCCAGATCGCCAGATCAGCGAGAGCCTGAGTGCCGAGGCCGCGCCGCCGATAGGCCGGCACCGTCGCCACACTGAAGATCCCCAACCAACCCCGCTCGACCACGCCAAGGGCCAGTGCAGCAACTTCGCCGTCGATCAGCAGGGTTGCGAAACCGGCCGGCGGGCCGATCCGGGCCAACATCTGCTGCTGGGCCTGCTGCTTGCGCGGATCGGCGATCCCCTCGCTGGCCCAGTATGCCGCCAACCATGCGGCATCAGGCTGCTCACGCACCTCGGCGACGCCGCTGCCGTGGGCCACCAGGGTCGAGATTGCGGCCACCTGCACACTGGTGATCGCGCTATCGACGGTATAACCGCGTGCGTCCAGGTGTGCATCAAGATCGACCGGTTGGCTGGAGGGATTGAGCTGAAAACGAACCGGCAAGCCACGCCGGGCATAAAACGCCTCCAC
>JAAUQO010000127.1 GCA_012032775.1 Oscillochloris sp.
GGGTACGACCCGTTCGCCGGCGGCGATCCATTTAGTACCATTTTTGAGACCTTTTTTGGCGGGCAGGCCGGCCCGCAGCGCCGTGGCCCGCAGCGGGGCGCCGATCTGCGCTACAATCTGCGCCTGACGTTTGAAGAGGCGATCTTCGGCGTCGAAAAAGAGATCGAGTTCCGTCGCCTGGAGACATGCGGCAGTTGTAAGGGTAGCGGCGCTGAACCAGGCACCGACCCGATGCGTTGTAATAAGTGCGGCGGTACGGGTGAAGTGCGTCAGCGCGCGCCGCTCTTTAACATGGTGACGGTTACCACCTGTGATACGTGCGGCGGCACAGGCTACGTTATCCCGATCCCTTGTCGCGAGTGCCGCGGCGACGGCCGGGTACGCCAGAACCGCAAGATCACGGTGAAGGTGCCGGCCGGAGTGGACAGCAACCAGCAGATCCGGATCAGCGGCGAAGGCGAGGCCGGGCCGCGAGGCGGGCCGAACGGCAATCTCTATGTTGCCCTTGATGTCCAGCCGCACCCGTTATTTCTGCGCGAAGGCAACGATCTGCTGTTCGAATTGCGGCTGAATATGGCTCAGGCGGCGCTCGGCGAAGAAGTCGATGTGCCGACGATCGACGGCAGCGAGAAATTGCGCATCCCGGCCGTACGCAAACCGGCGAGACATTCCGGCTGCGCGGCAAGGGTGTGCCGTTCCTGCGCCAGCAAGGGCGTGGCGATCAGATTGTGGTGACGCGGGTGATGGTGCCGACCAAATTGAACGAGCAGCAGCGCAAACTGCTGCAAGATTTGGGTCGCACCTTCGATCCTGAAGACAATCAGGGCGATCGTGACGATGGGTTCTTCGGGCGGATCAAAGAAGCCTTAGGCCTTTAATTCAGGAGTGGTCGCCGGGTTCACAGCAAAGTTGTGAATCTTGGCGACCACATTCTCATTATGACATCAGAACTTCTTTATGGCCGGAATGCCGTCCGTGAGGCCTTGCGGGCCGGAAGGCGCAGCTTGCAGCGCCTATCGGTTTCTAGTGGCGCGCAGGAAACCGGAGTGATCGCCGAGATTGTGAAGTTGGCCGAAGCCGCCAATGTGCCGGTAGAGCGGGTTGATCGGCGGCAACTCGACCGGCAGTTGCGTGATGCCAATCACCAGGGTGTGGTGCTCGAAACCGGGCCGTACCCGTATGTCGAGGTGGATGCTTGTATGGAGCTTGCCAATCAGCGCCAGGAACCGGTGCTGTTGTTGTTGCTCGACCACCTGCAAGATCCGCAGAATATCGGGACACTGCTGCGAACCGCCGAAGTTGTCGGCGTGCATGGGGTGATCTTGCCGGGGCGGCGCGCTGCCGAGATCACGCCGGCAGTTGTGAATGCATCAAGCGGCGCCACCGAGCATTTGCAGGTTGTGGTGGTGACAAATCTGGCCCAGACGATCGGCGAGTTGCAGCAAAGCGGTGTCTGGGTGGTGGGCCTTGAAGACGACGAGCGGGCGCAAAATCTGGATGCCGCCGATCTGAATATGCCGTTGGGATTGGTGATCGGGGCTGAAGGCGCCGGCCTGGCTCGTCTGGTGCGCGACCGCTGCGACTTCCTGGTGCGCCTACCGATGGCCGGCCGGATCGCCTCGTTGAATGCGTCGGTCGCCGGGAGTATTGCGCTCTATAATGCCTGGCGGCAACGGGCTACTTGAAGGAACTGCGGGCCTGCGCTAGAATGGCACACGTGTTGATATATTTGTACAGGCTGGAGCAAAAGCATGAAGCTGAATCTCGTTCTGATTGTCGCGCTGCTCGGCGCAGCCTTGTATGCGATGACCCTTCGCCGTCAGCTTGAGGCGGCTCAGATGCGTGGCGACATGTATCGTGATATTTCGGCGCGGCTCGATCGGCGGGTCGCGGAGTTGACGGCAAAGTAGCGATAATTTGCGCTGCGCCGCTGTCATCAGCGGATAACGGCTCTTTATGGCGGCACACGCACAGTCGATCTCGTCGGCGTTTGGTTCATCTGTCCGAAGTGGGCCGGTGGCAGCCGATGTACGTCCGGCGCGTCTGGAAGATGTACAGGCGATACTCGCTCTGCATCAAATCGCATTCGCCGACAAGTTCGGTGGTGCATTCGGCGCGTCACGAATCGACCGTGGCGCGGCTGCCCTGGCAGCGGCGTGGCGCCGGCAAGGTCCCGGGGCGTTGCGCGGGATGTTCGTCGCCGTTCACAACAACGCGGTGATCGGTACGGCTTCGTTGCGCACCTGGGAGATGGGCCTTGATGACGGCGGTGCCGCCGAGCTTGCGTTTCAGGAAGAGCTCGGGATCTGGGGGGCGACGCGCTCGCTTTTCGCGCTCTCGCTGCTTGATCACCGGATTGAGCGGGGCGAGGGGTTTATTACCGATGTCGCCGTGGCTGAGCCGTATCGCCGTGGCGGCGTGGCCCGTGCGTTGCTCAACCGGATTGAGGTTGAGGCGCGCATGCGCAACAAGCGCTTTCTGGGCTTGTATGTGAGTGCGGCGAACAGTGGCGCTCACGCACTCTATCTGAAGCTCGGATTTTTCGACCAGCGCATCCGGCGTTCGTTGTTGGCCTGGCTGATCTTCGGCCAGGGGCGCTGGGTGTATATGCGTAAAGAGGTTGCTTAGCGGCGGCTCATGGCTTGAGTCGCCGTTCGTTGTTTTGGAATGGATCACAACACTTTAGAAGGAAAGAGGAAGACAATGGCGTCTCTCCAGCGCAACCCGTTTCTGATCGCCCAACACCAGTTCGACACAGCCGCCGATCTACTCGATCTGCCCTCCAGTATCCGGGCGGTGCTGCGGGTGCCTCAGCGTGAACTCACTGTTAATTTTCCCGTAAAAATGGACAATGGCTCGGTGAAAGTTTTTACCGGCTACCGCGTACAACATAACCTTGGTCGCGGCCCGGTCAAGGGCGGTATTCGCTACCACCCGGATGTCGATATTAACGAAGTGCGCGCCCTGGCGATGTGGATGACCTGGAAGTGCGCGCTGGTCAATATACCTTATGGCGGGGCGAAGGGCGGCGTGATCGTCGATCCCAAGTTCCTTTCGATCTCTGAGCTTGAACGGCTCACACGTCGTTTCGCCACCGAGATCAGTGTTCTGCTTGGGCCTGAGAAAGATATTCCCGCGCCGGATATGAATACCAATGCCCAGGTGATGGCCTGGATTATGGATACGATCTCCATGCATCGCGGCTATACGGTTCCGGCGGTGATTACCGGGAAGCCGGTGAATATCGGCGGTTCTTTGGGCCGGGTTGAGGCCACCGGGCGCGGGGTGATGTTGATGGTGCGCGAGGCGGCTCGCCGGCTGAATCGCCCGCTCGATAGCCTGCGCATTGTTGTTCAGGGCTTTGGGAATGTCGGTAGCACCGCCGCGCATCTGCTTGATCAACTTGGCTGTAAAGTGGTTGGGATCTCCGATGCGACCGGCGGCTATTATTGCGGTCGTGGGCTTGATATCGCCGCGATGCGGACATTTACTACGCAACATTCGTTCAGGTTGTTGGAAGGTTATGATGCACCGGGCGTCGAGCGGATCAGTGGTACGGAGTTGCTTGAACTCGACTGCGATGTGCTTATTCCGGCCGCGCTCGAAAACCAGATCACCGACCTGAATGCGCTCCGCATTCAGGCACGTATGATCGTCGAGGGTGCGAATGGCCCGACGACACCGGAGGCCGATCAGATTCTTACTGAACGCGGCGTGACGATTGTGCCCGATATCTTGGCCAATGCCGGCGGTGTGATCGTCAGCTACTTCGAGTGGGTGCAGGGCTTGCAAGAATTTTTCTGGCATGAAGAAGACGTGAATGATAAGTTGGAGCGGATTATCGTCGGCGCGTTCGATCAGGTCTGGACGATTGCTGAGGAACGGCGCCTGCCGCTGCGAACCGCCGCCTATCTGTTGGCGGTGGAGCGGGTAGCCGAAGCGAATGTGACGCGCGGCGTTTATCCGTAGAATTAGGATACAGGGGACTGGCTTGGTGCAACACCCGTAATTCGTTACTGCTTCACTACGGAGGTTCCATGGCTGCTCTGGTGCGTCCTGTTCGGATCGGTTTGCTATCGCTGTTGCTCTTCGTGTTGCTTGCTTCCGTTCCGGCCATGGTTCGTGCCGAGTCGGCACAGCTGACGCTGACGCCTGATGCCGCGCCGCAGAATAGTACCGTTACCGTAACGCTGAGTGGGTTTGCCGGCGGCGAGCCGGTGACGCTCTGGTTGACGTTGCCGGATTATCGCGTGATCGGATTGGGCGATGTGACGGCCGATCGTCAGGGTGCGGCTGCGGTTGATTTTACCGTCGGGGTTGATGTGCCGGTCGGACGGCATATGTTCAGCGCCCGCGGCAATCTGAGCGGCGCTACGGCAACCGCAGCGTTTGATTTGACACCTGCGCCGGGTGCCTCAAGTAGCCCCGGTGTGAGCTTGATCGCGGATGCGGCAGTGTCGCCGCAAGGCACCTGCTTCTTGTTCGCAGGCGCCGGCTATGGCGGCAACGAGCCAATTGCGGTCTGGCTGAATCTGCCCGATGGCACGGTGAGCAACGAAGGGTTGTCCGACGACGTTCGCACCGATGCGCAGGGCGCCTTCGGCTATCGGATTTGCTTCGGCAGCGACTCGGCGCAAGGCACCTATGCATTCACGGCCTACGGACGCGCGAGCGGACTGACCGGTATTGCCGAATTTACCCTGGAGCGGGGCGATTATCTGGCCGCGCCGAGCGGTGATGCGGTGCTGTTTGTCGATCCGCCCCAGGCGCGCCAGTTGGAATTGGTGACGCTGGTTGGCGGTGGGTTTGAACCCGGCGAGCGGGTGAGCCTCTGGCTGACGCTGCCGAATGGTGTGGTCGTCGATCTGTTCTCCGGTCGCACCGAAGATGGAACATTCGCGGTTGATCTGGAGTTGCCGGCGGCATTACCGGCAGGGACGCATATTGTGTCGGCGTACGGGCAAACAAGCGGCGTGCGCGCGACGGCACCGCTGGAGTTGTTGCCCGGCGATGGCGCCTAATCCGGAGGAAGCGCCGTGCAGTTGCTGCTGGTGGACGATAATCAGTTGATGCAACAGGTGATCAAGCACTTTCTGGTGAGCGAGGGCTACGAGGTGCTGGTGGCCGGCGACGGCGCTGAAGCTCTGGCGTTGGCCCAGGCGAACCCCTGCCGGTTGTTGCTGGTCGATATGCGACTGCCTGATTATGACGGCCGTGATTTGCTGCCGCAATTACGGCGCCTGCCGGGGATGCGCAATTGCCCGGCGGTGGCGATCAGCGGGCTTGGTGAGGACGAGCGTGAGATGAGTGCCCGCGCCGGCTTCGATGGTTTCCTGGCGAAACCGATCGATCTCGATGAGTTGGCGGCAATGGTGCGCCGGCATCTTGGTGATGCCGCCCGCGCCTGTGGTGTGTAAGTGGTTGAGTTTAGGCGGGGCACGGGATTGTGTACCACACAATCTCGTGCCCTTACAGGGTTCGTGATGGATAGATTGATCCTCTGGGATGTTGACGGGACGTTGTTGAGCACCGACGGGATCGCGGCGGCGGCGATGCGCAGCGCCATCCGCCAGGTGGTTGGCCCGACGGCGCCGATGGAGCGGACGGCCTACGCCGGCAAAACTGATTGGCAGATTATTCGCGAGCATTTCCCCAGCCTCGGCGAAACGGGCGTCGATACACGCCTGCACGAGTTTCGCGATGCTTACCTGGCCGGGTTGGAGGCGCAACGCGCCGAGTTGCAGGCCCGTTCGCGGGTGTTTGCCGGCGCGCGTCAGGTGCTTGAGGCGTTGCAGGGCCGGGCGTTGATGGCGCCGCTCACCGGGAATATGGCCGCAATTGCGCGGATCAAGTTGGAGGTGGTCGGTTTGGCCGAACTGCTGGAACTTGAGGTCGGCGCATATGGCGATGATCATCATGCCCGGCCGGAATTAGTGCCGGTAGCCGTAGAGCGGGTGCTGCAACGCTTTGGCCGGCGCTACAGCGGGCTCGACGTGGTGATCGTCGGGGATACGCCGTACGATATTGGTTGCGGCAAAGCGAACGGCGCTCGTACGGTCGCGGTTGCGACCGGCCCCTACAGGATTGAGGAATTAGGCAACCACGATCCCGATGCCGTCTTGCCGGATCTTACCGACACGGCGACGGCGGTAGCGGCGATCATGGGCGGGTAGCGACGCGTTATGACATGTCGCTACCCGCCGATTTTTTATTTCGTTTCACCGTCTTTACACGGTACGTTGCTCCATCCGGATTTGAAGGCGCGAACGGTGCCTGCCTGTGGCTCGTAGGCGTGACGCCAGGTGCAGCCGGTGTCATTGCCGAGCAGGTGGATACTTACCGAGGCCTCGCGCGAGATTGTGGCGACACTGTGAATATCGCCCTCGGGCGGCATCAACAGGTAAAAATCGCCGGGCCGCAGGTGATTCTGTTCCGCTAATTCAAGTTTGGCATGCAGTTCGTCGTGAGTACGGCTGCCGTTCACCCGCCGATAGACTCGTTCGTCCTGTTCACCGGCGTACAGCCCGACCAATCCCCAGGCGAGATGGTCATGCACCGGGGTTGCGCTGCCGGAAGGCACCACCAGGCTGAATAACGACAGGTCGCCGCTGCCGGAGCGGAACAACAGCCAGGTGGCGATTCCGCCGCCCATTCCGCTCTCCACTGCCGGTTGCGTATATTCATCCGGCATCCAACTGCGATCCGCCAGCAATGCGGCAAATGCCGGGCCAAGGGCGGTCAGTGCTTCCTGAACCGGATGTTCCTGCAATGTGAGGCGGACATCGGCGATGAATTGCCGGATACGCGGCGAATCGACGATAAACTCATCTTCCACCAGATCCTCCTCAGCGTTCCAATGGTTTGCCTTCGTCGTTGCCCCACTCGTTCCAAGAACCGTCGTAGATTGCGACGCGCCGGCCGGTAGCGATCTCCAACGCCATTGCTGCCGGGGTCGCCGACACACCGCCATTGCAATATGCCACCACTTCGCGATCGTCCAGGCTGTCGAGATCGATCCCGGCGGCGGCAAAATGCTCGCGCAATTCCTCCGGCGAGGCATATGTCTGGTGGGGACCACTAAGCAATTCCTGGTAAAACACATTCAGGGCGCCGGGGATGTGGCCGCCGCGCACGGCGCGCGATTCTTCGCCGTGATACTCCTTTTTGCTGCGGGCATCGATCAGAAGCGTGTCGTTGTTGAGTGCGGCCATGATCTGGTCGGCGTTTTTACGGAGTTCCGGTTGCGGACGCGGCGTGAAGAGGGCTGGAGAATGGTTCGGTAGCGCGGTGGTGATCGGGCGGCCTTCGGCCTGCCACTTGATCATGCCGCCGTTCAAAATCCGGGCATTTTCGAAGCCGTAATAGCGCAGCACCCAGAGTAACCGGCCGGCGTACATCGAGAACCAGTCGTCGTAAGCCACGACAATACTGTCATCGCCGATGCCGCGCTCGCCGAGGATACGGGCGATCTTCTCCGGTGGAGCTATCTGGGCAGGTACTGGATCGTCCAGATCGATAATGTCCTTTGTCCAGTCGATGTAGACGGCGCCGGGTAGATGGCCGGCGGCATAATCTTCCGGGCGGGCGAAGTAGTGTGGTTTCGGAGCCGTTGGAGGCAGAACCGTGCCGCGCATGTCCACCACCCGTAGTTGCGGATGGTTCAGGTGCGCGGCTAGCCATTCCGTCTCAACCAGGGGGCCGGCGGGCAGATCGATCATCAAGCGCTCCTTTGCGATAGATCGGTGTAGGATGTAAGCTGCTTGACTTCTATTATACTACTATGCTTCGCGGATCGCAGCATCACGAGTGGGGTTTTGCTGCGCCGCGTGGCTACGAAGCCTCATTCAGCCTGCGGCGCGTTCAAGTTGGAGTTGCATGCGGCGGACGCGATCGGCAAGTTGTTCGGAACTGACGCGCTCGCGCAAGCGATCGACGAGTAGGGGGAAGGCCAGCGGCGTCGGGCGGGGTGGATGGACAAGGCTGATCTGCCCGGCTGCGATCCGTTCCAAAGCCGCGCTGAGCCGGCTTTGCTCCAGTTGGTGTTCCAATACCTCGCGTTGAGCCTGACCAAGCAGCAGATTTTGCGGGTCGTACTGCCGGAATACGTCGTAGAAGAGGTTGCTGCCGGCCTGTAAATGGCGCGAACTGCGTCGTTCGCCGGGCCTGCCGATGGTGATCAGCCCGGCGACGCGGGCAACTTCGCGGAAGCGCCGCCGGGCTAATTCAGTGGCATTTAAGGCGGTTTGGATATCTTGAACCAGGTTTTGGGTTGCGAGTACGGTTCGTAGGTCTTCCGCGTCACTGAGCGGCGGTGGGCCGGCGGCAAGCAATTCAAAGCCATAGTCATTTGCGGCGATCGTGAAGGTGATTGCGGCGCGACGAGACAAACGCTCGGCGAGTAGTGCGGCCATGCCTTCGTGTACCAGCCGGCCCTCGAATGGAAAGCAGAATAGATGGTGGCCTTCACGGGTTTTGACTTGTTCGGCCAGGAGTTCGTCGGCGGCAGGTATGATCGACCAGCGCGCCTGCAAGGCCAGGATTGGCCGTAGCGCCAGCATCTCCTCGGATTCGAAAAGGCCGCGCGGGCGTCGGCGATCAGCCGGCGCATGGCGGCAGCCAGTTCGCCAGAAAGCGCCATCCGGCCGCCGGTCCAGCGCGGCACGATTCCCTGGCCGCCGCTCGCCCGTCGTACATACGCCGTCATCTCCTTGACGCGCACAAACTCCAGCACCCGCCCGGCGAAGCTGAAGCGGTCGCCGGGATTGAGCCGGGCGATGAACGACTCTTCGACGGAGCCGAGTTTATCGCCGCCGATGTACTGTACGCTCATGGCTGCGTCGGCGCTGATCGTGCCGATGCTTTCACGATGGCGACGGGCGATCCGTTCATCTTCGACGCGATAAACGCCGTCGGGGCCGGCGACGACGCGCCGATATTCGGGATAGCTGTGCAGGGCTGCGCCGCCGCGTACGACAAAATCTAAACACCACTGCCACTCGGCAGCGCTGAGGTTGCGATAGGCGTGGGTGCTGCGCACTTCGGCCAATAGTTCTTCAGGTCGAAATCCACCGCCAAGAGCGATTGTGACTAGATGTTGCGTCAGCAGGTCGAGCGGACGTTCGATCGGCGGGCGCGCCTCGATCTTGCCGGCCTGAGCAGCATTGCGCGCCGCCGCAACTTCGATCAGTTCCAGGGCGTGGGTTGGCGCAAGCGTAACACGCGAGGCTGCGCCGGGTTGATGGCCGCTGCGCCCGGCCCGCTGCAACAATCGGGCGATGCCTTTTGGGCTGCCGATCTGGATCACGCGCTCGACCGGGCTAAAATCGACGCCAAGATCGAGGCTGGAGGTGCAGACGACGCAGCGCAGCCGGCCGTCGCGTAGTCCATTCTCGACCCACTCGCGCACCTCACGCCCTAATGAGCCGTGATGCAGGGCGATCAGGCCGGCCCATTCGGGGCGTTCATCAAGGATCGCCTGATACCAGATCTCGGTCTGGGCGCGGGTGTTGGTGAACACCAGGCAACTGCGGCTGTCCGCGATCGCCGCGATCACCTCCGGCAGCAGGCGCAAGCCCAGGTGGCCGGCCCATGGAAACCTTTCCATGGTGGTTGGGATGATCGCATTGATCGAGATCGATTTGGGCATCAAGCCGCGAACTAAGCTGCCGTTTTGATGTTGTGCGCCGAGCAGTGCATTCAGGGCATCAGGCAAATTGCCAAGCGTGGCCGACAACCCCCAGATGCGTAGGCCGGGATTCCAGCGCCGCAGCCGGGCCAGGCCCAATTCGGTTTGTACGCCGCGCTTCGAGGCCAATAATTCGTGCCATTCATCGACCACGACCAGTTGCAGGTCGGCGAACTGCTCCTGGGCGTCGGGCCGGCTGAGCAGGAGCGACAGACTCTCGGGCGTTGTCACAAGGACGGTCGGCAAGCGGCGGCGCTGCCGGGCGCGCACATGTGCCGCCGTATCGCCGGTGCGGGTTTCCAGACTCCAGGGGATGCCGAGATCGCTGAGCGGTGCGGCCAGAGCTGCGGTAGTGTCGGAGGCGAGGGCTCGCAGCGGCGTGATCCAGAGCACCCGCAGCGGCGGAGTGCGATTCCGGCGCAGGGACGAATCATGCGCGCCGCCGCTGTTCAGCCATTCGATCAACGAACCAAACCAGGCGGCGTAAGTTTTACCGGTGCCGGTTGCGGCATGGATCAGCCCGCTCGCGCCGGCCTGATACGCCGCCCAGACTTCGTGTTGAAAAGGGAAGGGCGACCAGTCGCGGGTGGCGAACCAGTCGGCAATGGGCTGGGGAATTGGGGTCATGAGAAGATCTACAGCTTTGCCCGGCTCAGGGATCAGGAATCAGCCATTTGGCTTTATCGGCGTCGCTCACAGCGATAGACCAGGCGCGGCGCGGCGACGGGCGCGGCTTCGTAGGTAGGGGTACGGCGGTCGAGCAGCTTCAGACCGGCGGCATCGATGGCTTGCAGCACCTCGGCGTCGCTCCAGGCCCGCTCGATATGCAACTCCTCGCCGCGCCGCCAGCGCTGGCCGTTTTGCTGAAACCAGACGATCCGGCCGTGGGCCAATCGTCGGGAAGGCTCGTATGTCAGGCGGTTATACACGAGCAGTGTACCATCGTCGTACACCACCTGATCGCTCTCATCCCAGGCCAGAAACTCGTACTCGGTATTCAGGTCGAAGATAAGCCGGCCGCCGCGACGTAACAGGCGGGCCGTATTTTGCAACACTAGTTCCAGATCGCCGTCGCCGCGCATGTAGTTCAGGCTATCGTAGAGACAAACGGCCAGGTCGAACTGATCTTCCGGTAGCGGGGCGCGATGAAGCCGGCGCAGATCGGCTTCCACAAACGAGGCGGAAACTCCGGCGGCGAAAGTATTGGCCCGTGCGATCGCCAGCATCTCCGGCGACCGATCAATCCCCGTGACGGCGCAACCGGTTTGTGCCAGCACCAGCGTTGCTGCGCCCGTTCCGCAGGCAAGATCAAGCGCCCGAGCCGGTTTCGGTTCGTGCTCAAGGATGCGAGCAGTCAGTTGGCGTGCGAATGCGCCCTGATCGATCGCGTCGTAAATTGGAGCGTAGGCAGAGTAGATCAAAATGCAGAATGTGGAATGCAGAATGCGAAGTACACCATTGATCAGAAGGCAAAAGAGATCAAAAGGCAAGATGCCGAAGACACTTTGCTGAAACCGTGTTTGGGCAACGGCGAGAACTGAGAACCGAGAACCGAGAACCGAGAACCATCTTGCCTCTTTATGAGATTGTCGCTTCGTTCCGCTTTAGCAGAACCGCACGAGCATCCAAAGGTCTTGGTTCTCGGTTCTTCAGTCCCCCGTCGTCGCACGGCGTTCCGGCGCCATTCGGATGGTATCCTCCGGCTTCGGCACACTCGGCATTGCCGCCGCGATCACCAGCGTGATCACGCCCAAGCCGAAGAGCACCAGCGCCGAGATGTAGCGACCCGGCACCAACACCAGCACCACTGCGGTGAAGGCCAGATTGAGCAGGCCCAGCGGCAGCAGCCACTTCCAACCGAATTCCATCAGCCGGTCGTAGCGCATGCGCGGCCACGAGGCTCGCATCCAGACCGAGAGGAACAGGAAGAACACCACTTTCAGCAGGAAGGCGCCCAATGAGGCCAGACCGACACTGATCGCGCCGACTTGCGGCCCGAACAGTTCGGTCATCCCGCGCCCAAGTGCCTCAAGGCCGGGTACACGCCAGCCACCAAAGAAGAAGGTGACGGCAATCGCACTCACCGCGATCAGCTTGATGTACTCCGACATAAAGAACAGCGCGAACTTCATCGAGCCATACTCGGTATTGTAGCCGCCGGTCAACTCCTGTTCGGCTTCAACCAAGTCGAAAGGTGCCCGCACCACCTCGGCGGTCGAGGCGATCAGGAAGAGCACGAAGCCGAGTAACTGCGGCACAATGCCCCACAAGCCGCCCTGTTGCACCACAATCGAATGAGTGCTCAGGGTGCTGTAGGTCATCACAACGCTGAGAACGGCGGCGCCGAGGGCCAGTTCATACGAGATCAACTGCGCCGACGAGCGAATACCGCCCATCATCGAGTATTTGCTGTTCGAGGCCCAGCCGGCCAGGGTGATGCCGTAGACACCAATGCTGGTGACGGCAAGCAGATACAGCACGCCGACATTCACATCGGCGACTTGCAGAATATTGCGCAACCCGGCCCCATCTTCCGCAAAACAGGCCGTATAGTCCCAGTTGATATTGAAGCAGCCGAACGGAATCACCGCCCAGATGATCAGCGCCGGGATCACCGCCAGGGCCGGAGCCAGCAGATACACCGGCCGGTCGGCCATGGTTGGGATGATGTCTTCTTTGAAGAAGAGCTTGACCGCATCGGCAGCCGGTTGGAGAAAGCCGCCCGGACCAGCGCGATTCGGGCCGATGCGGTTCTGGAAGCGGGCCAACAACCGGCGCTCGAACAGCGTCAGATAGGCAAAGCCGGTCGTCACCGCCAGGGCGATCACCAGGCATTGCACGATCAAGACGACGATGTCAATCCAGTTCATATCGTTCTTTCTTTATTCGCCGGTCGGGCGGGCGAAGCAGTTCACTGCGCGGAATGGCTTCGCCCTTAGGGATCAGATCAGCCGGATACGACTTTCGAGACACTGACCGGCGTACGTGGGCCGGTTTGCACTTGCGCCACGCCGGTGCCGGGCACTTGCGCCGGAACCATCACCACACCGGCGGGAAGATCCGCCACCACCCGCGCCGACAGGATCGTCTCGCCTGTGTCCGACGCCACGCGAACCCGGTCGCCGGATTGAATATTCTGCCGCGTCGCGTCGCTCTTGCTGACGGCAACAAAGGCACCGGCCAGTCGCGGTTGCAACTTCGAGCCGCGCAATAACGGGTCGCCGTCGTAAGCCAGGGGCTGCACCAGCAGTGTGAAGGCGCGCTCATCAGTGCCGCTTATTGCAACCGGGAGCGGCGCCAATGGCGCAACCGCCTTGCCGCGCTCCAGCGCCGATTGCGGCTGGATGCCGACGCCCTCAGTGTTCTCGTAGTTCGTGCCGTCGTAATAGACCGCCTCGTTTACCTGCCGGCCCCAGTGACCACCGGTTCCGGTGGCGGCCAGTGCGTGGTAGGTGATCCCGTTGTAGCCCGGCACCTGGGCCGCGATCTCGGCGGCGACATCGCCAGAGGTAACATACTCCCACTCCGGCCCTTCCAGCACTGCCGTCGCCGTCTTCTTGCCGCCTTTCGCCAGGGCTGCACTTGCCGCCGCATAAACCAGATCGGCCAGTTCGATACCGACATCCTGGACGATCTGCCAGTCGGGGCGAGCCATGCCGACGGCGGGCCGGGCCTGCCGCGAGCGCTGCACACGGCGCTCGGCGTTGGTATATGTTCCGTCGCGCTCGGCCACACTGGCGGCGGGCAGCACCACATCGGCCAGTTCGCCGGTTGCGGTTAGGAACAGATCCTGCACCACCACTAATTCGGCCGACTCCAGGGCTGCCCGAGCTTCGGCCAACTCTGCCGCCGGGTCGAGGCCGGCGATCCAGAAGGCGCGTAGTTTATTCGCCTGGGCTGCCTGCCACATCATACGGGCCGACAGGCCGGGCTTCTGCGCCGTCACATCGCCGGGGAGCTTATCGGGGCGCAGGCCCATATCGAGTGCGCCGCGGCTGTTACCGCCCGGCAGCAGTGCGATCAGGCCCGAGTTAGCCCGCCCGACCTTGCCGGCCAGGGTTGCCAGCGCCGCCAGATCCTGCACCACGGCCATACCTGCGCTGCGAGCCTCGTGTCCGTAGACGATAATCCCGTTTTCGGCCTCGACAAAGGCCTGCGCAACCGCCTTGATCACCTCGACGCTCAGGCACATGCTGCGGCGGCTTCGTCAAGCTTGACGTTATACAGCATCTGGCGCAACTGGTCGAGTCCGCGATTCTTCGCACTCAGCTTGTCGGAGCCAACCAGATCGAATACCGCTTTCAGCAGCGCCCGCGTCAACTGCAACTCGCTGCCGGGCTTGAAGTGCAGGTTGGTGGTGGCCGAATTGTCAAGCTTCGTCGGGCGCATATTGGCGTTGATCAAGATTCCGCCGCGCTGAGCGATCCCGCGCAGCCGCAGCTTATAGACCGGCGCCTCTTCTTCGGGATCGGCTCCGATCACCAGCACCGCCGTGCCCTTGCCGAGTGTCATCAGATCGCTGCCCGCGCCGACGCCGAGCAGACCGCCGAGATCGTCGTGGGCCGGTTCGCCGGGCGCGCCGATCACATGATCGAGATTGTGCGAGCCAAGCTGCTCGCGGAACAATTTCTGGAAGGCGTAGAGGTCTTCGTTACTCAGGCGGGGCGAAGCCAGACCGGCAATCGCCGCGCCGCCGTGGGCGCTCTGAACGGCAGCCAGGCGCTCGGACACATACTGCAAGGCCTCCTCCCAGCTTACCTCCGTCAGCGCGCCGTTTTTGCGCAGCAACGGGCTGGTCAGGCGCGTCTCATGCTCAATAAAGCGATGGCCGTAGCGGCCCTTGTCGCAAATCCAGATATCATTCACCGCGCTATTCTCACGCGGCATCACGCGCATGAGTTTGTCGTGGCGCATATCCAGCGTGATATTGCAGCCCACCGGGCAGAGCGTACAAACGGCAGGCTTCGACTGCAACTCCCAGACCCGCGCCTTGAAGCGGAAGTCGGAAGAGGTCAGTGCGCCGACCGGGCAGATATCGGTGGTATTGCCGGAAAATTTGCTGTCGAAACCGGGATCGCTCTTCGAGATGATCATCCACGAACGACCGCGATTATCGAAGCCGAGCACCGGATCATCGGCCAGTTCGTCCTGAAAACGCACACAGCGCGCGCAAAGAATACAGCGCTCGCGGTCGAGGTAAACCAGTTCGCTGAGCGGAATCGGCTTCTCGAAATGCACCTTATCGCCATAATCGAAGCGACTATTCCCCGGCCCCCACTCCATCGTCAGGTTTTGCAGCGGACATTCACCGCCCTTATCGCAGACCGGACAATCGAGCGGGTGCGAGGTCAGCAAGAACTCAAGCACGCCATTCTGAGCGAACTTGACCTCCTCGGTGGTCGTCTTCACCACCATGCCATCGCTCACCGGCGTCGTACAGCCGGTTTGCAACTTGGGCATCATCGCAATCACCGGGTTACCGTCGGCGTCGAGCACCGGCTGGCGGGTCTCGCGATCGATCTGTGGCGTGCCGACCTGCACCAGGCACATGCGGCACATCCCGACCGCCTGCATACGCGGGTGGTAGCAGAAGACCGGAATGGCGATGTTGACCTTGCGGGCTGCATCGACGACATTCGTACCTGCCGGCACTGTCACCTTCACGCCATCAACAGTAAGGGTTACATCTGGCATATCTATCGCTCTCTAGATGTTTTGGTGTTGCACATTGGGCTTCGCCGCAACCTCCAACACCGGCATATTTTATCTTCCTGCCAACTCTAATGAGATGGCGTGCTTGCCATTACCGACGTGACCGTTGCCGCTACGAGCCACAATCTCCTCGAACTCGTCGGCAAAGAGCGTGAGCGCACTCTTGATCGGCATAACGGCGCTCTCGCCGAGCAGACAGAAGCAGTTGCCGGCCATCTGGTTATAGATGCCGTGGAGAGTCTTGATATCGCCTTCGGTTGCGTGGCCCTCTTCCGCCACCCGATGCAACACCTTCACCAACCAGTGAGTGCCTTCGCGGCAGGGCGTACACTTGCCGCAGCTCTCGTGTTTGAAGAACTCGTCCATCTTGTAGGCCAGATGCGGCGCCTTAACCGTGTCATTCAGCACGATCACCGCACCCGAGCCGAGCATCGATCCTGCCGCCGCTACACCCTCGTAATCAAGGGGGGTGTCGAGCTGGCTGTTGGTAAGCCAGGGCGCCGAGGCGCCGCCGGGGATAACGATCTTCACCGGGCGGTCGCCCTTCATCCCACCGCCGTACTCGGGGCTGTAGATCAGTTCGCGCAGCGACAGGCCGAACGGCAGTTCGTAGTTGCCGGGCCGGTTGATATGGCCACTCAGGGAGAAGCATTTTGTGCCGGGGCTTTTCTCGGTGCCGAAGCTGCGATACCAGGCCACACCCTTCTCGATGATCGGCGGCACATTCGCCAGAGTCTCAACATTGTTGATGATCGTCGGCTTGCTGTAGAGACCGGCTACGGCCGGGAAGGGCGGCTTGAGCCGCGGTTGGCCGATCTTGCCTTCGAGCGACTCCATCAGGGCCGTTTCTTCGCCGCAGATATAGGCGCCCGCGCCACGATGAACATAGATATCGAGATCGTAGCCGGTGCCGAGAATATTTTTGCCTAAGAAGCCATCGGCGTAGGCCTGCGCGATCGCCTGCTCCAATGTAATCGCGGCTGCGGCGAACTCGCCGCGCATGTAGATGTACGCCGTGTTCGACTCAATCGCGAAGGCCGAAATCGCCACACCCTCGATCAACTGGTGCGGATTACGGTCGATAATCTGGTGGTTGTTGAAGGTTCCCGGCTCCGACTCATCACAGTTGCAGAGCAGATAGCGCGGGAAGACACCCTTCGGCAGGAAGCCCCACTTTACGCCGGTTGGAAAGCCGGCCCCGCCGCGACCACGCAGACCGGCATCTTTGACCATCTGCACGATCGCCGCCGGCGTCTGCTCTTTCAGCGCCTTGCGAAACGCCTCCCAACCACCATTGCGTCGATAAACTGCATAATCGCCGATATCGGGAATATCGAGTTCACGCATCACAATATGTTCAGTCAATGCCATGGAAATGCTCCACTATAATGGCGAAACCCGGCGCGGCGGCTTGGGCGGCTCCTTGAGTGTGATGGGAGGCGGCGTCATGGGCGGCTCCTGCCCGGGGGGCGGCTCGATGAGCAGCTCGACGTACTTGCCGGCCTTGGGATGGCCCTCGAGTTTTTTCAGGGATTCCTGGGTGAGCTTGAACCAGGTGATGCTGCGTCCGAGGCGTCCGTCCTCGCCGCGCAGGATGAGGCCGGAGTCCGAGGCGGAGATGAACTCGCCCTTGACCGT
>JAAUQO010000128.1 GCA_012032775.1 Oscillochloris sp.
CGGCTGGATCACCTCCTTTCTAGGGAGCAATCCCATCTGGCGCGCCGCGTGCTCAACCATCCTCGATTGTACAGGTGCAACGCAAACGCCGACGCATCCGCGTCGGGCGTTTGTGTGTTTGAGGCGAATATGTATCTTATCCGTCGATCTCTTTTTTCAAGCGCGCCAGATCGACATCGATGTCGGAAAGTTGGCGCTGAAGTTCGCTCAACTGGCCGCGCTGCGAGCGCACAAAGCGTGTGAACGGCGCATTCCGCTCGTTCACCTGTGCGATCGATTGCTCGACCTCGCGGTTGAATTGGCGCTCCACTCCGGCCTGTAACTGCTCGCGCATCTCGCTGATCCTGGCCCGTAACGCTTTGCGGGCCTGGCTGCGCTTCGCCGGTAACAACGCGAATCCGCCTACCGCCAGCATGGTGCCCAATAGTACGCCGGTAACATCCAGCCACGCCGCACTGAACAATCCGACTAATGCGGCGCCTAATCCCACGGCGCCTACCTCGACAATCGCTGTGGCTGCGATCGAGGCTCGCACTTCGTCGGCCAGTTGTTGCGACTCGCGGGTTTTGTCGTAGCTCTTGATAATATCGTTCGCCGCCCGCCCGACCGAATCGATCAGCGCACGCCGGTTATAATCGAAACTGCCGCCCACACTCCCGATCAGTTTGTCGTGGTGCTGGCTCGCCCGCCGCTTGATATACTCGTCGGTGCTTTGTTGCAAACGCAGGTTCTTCTCGACCATCCAATCGATCAGGGTCTGCACTTTCTGGTCGAGTTGGCTTGCAAAATCGGCCACAACCTCGCGCTCGAAATTGCCGCGTAACTTGTCGCCGTTCATCAGATCACGCAACCGCGAGATGCGGATCGTCTCCTCGAAAAACTGGTCGCCGCGATCTTGCAGATCACGGAAGGTCTGGTCGATCTCGCCGAGGTAGTAGCGTACATCATTCGCCAGATCCTCTTTAAACATCACCAATTGTTGTTCGATATTGTCGATCGTCGCCAGATCTTCGCGCAACGTATCCAACCGAACCTCGGTCGCCGCCAGATATTTGTCGCTCAGCCGGCGGGCCACACCAAGCGGCGAGAGTAACTTCAAACGCACCCGCGTCTCTTCGTCCAGGGTCTCGACAATATAGCGTTCCACACCGCCGAACAAACTCTCCTCCCAGAGCTGGTTCTGTTCGTCGCCTTCGGCTCTGCGAGCCCGAATCGCTTTGCGGGCCGAGACGGCGAAGATCTCCGGCGCAGAACTGAGCAAGGTATGGGCGTTGTCGCGAATATAATCAACTACTTGCTCGCGTTCGTCGGGTTCGAGAATGTCGATCTTATTCAGAATAAAGACAATCTTTTTGCCCCATTCCTTGATCAAGGTCAGGAACGAGCGCTCGCTCTCGGTGAAGGGTCGATCGGCCGAAGTCACAAAAAGCACCAGATCGGCGCGCGGGATAAAATTGCGCGTCAACTCCTCGTGCTGGCGAATCACTGCGTTGGTGCCGGGCGTATCCACAATCACCAGTTGGCGCAGCACGTCGGCGGGGTGGGTGAAGCTGCGCAATCCGCTCGAAAGTAACGCATTTCCCACCTCGTCGCCGTGGCGCAAAATAGTGATCGTGTCGGTGGTTGGGGTGACGCCTTCGGGTAGCACCGCCTCGCCGAGTAATGCGTTGAGGAAACTCGACTTCCCGGCATTGAACTCGCCGGCTACGACAATCAAAAACAATTCTTCCAGACCGGCCAGCGTTTCGCTGATGGTACGCTCATCGGCGGGATCCGTGTCAGGCCCGAAGCGTTCCAGTGCAGATGCCAATCGTTCGATAATCGTCCGTAGCTCAGCCAACAGCGCGGCTTGTCGCTCGGTGATCAAACGCTTACGCCGAAACAGTCCCTGTGCGACCATTTATCTCATCCTATCTGTATTAAGCGGGCACCAAGAAAGGTTAAGCCCTTTTTAAAAAATGTGATCTAGAACACACCTTTTTCGCCTACGACGTGCTATACTCGCCGTATCTCCTTCTCCTCTCTTCTCAGGGGTGGTGTCACACGACACCACCCCTGAGGATTCCTGGTTCCTGTGATGAGGCGATGGACGTTCACCCCCGCATTACGAAATCCCCAGGCCATTTAGCGCAACCACAACGGCGCCGAGAGTCAGAGCCAGGCCGATCAGGCCATAGATCAACGCCGGCCCGATTCCGGCGAGATCGGAGAACGGCGCACGCCGTGGCGGCCCCGATGTCTCGATACGCTGGCCGCGCCAGTAGGTTACCCGTGAACTCGGCGGTGGTCGGCGCAGGTTGCCGCCGTTCCAAACCTGCCATGCCAGTACCAGCAGATAGATGCCGCCGCCGCCCATTGTGATGGTGATGATCGGCCAGGGCAACGAGCGACTGTTGGCCAGCACGATCAGCACGGCAAAAAGGGCGATCCAGCGCCAATCGAAGCGAAAATTACCCATATGTCGTGCGCTCCTCTAATTGCAACTATCATACCATTTTCTACTCCGGAACCGGGACGAATTCCAGCGTCGGGAGCAGTACACGATATGACGACACGAGGATGATCACGGATGCTTCGTTGTCGCTGAGATCGCCGTCGAGTTCCGTTCCAATGGTACTGATGCGAACGATATTGATCAGATCGCCGAGGCCCGTTGTCGCAATCTCGGCTGTCACGACAAAAACGGCCTGGCTGTCGGCTCCAAGGCTCAACACGCTATCGATGTCGCCTGTACCGGCGCTCGGCCCGCTCGCTCCCGCACTATAATCAGCATTCCAGGTTACCGAGATCAGCCCGGTTGGGAAGAGGCTACTCAGCCATACTCCGTCGCTGCCGAGTGCGCCGTCGTTTTGTACGGTGATGGTGAAGGTTACCACATCGCCGTTTTCGAGCCGGCCGGTCGGCGTAATCTCCTGGCTTACGCTGAGTTTGATCTCATTGCGATCATCGACGGTGTTGAAGTTCTTGTCGGGGAACCAGCCGATGTCGCGCATGAGTTCATCGGTGAGATCGAGGCTCTGATCCAGATCGATGTTGATCGCCGGCTCCATCAGCAGATTTGGCACCGCAGCTATATCGAAGTGCGACACGGATGATCCGGGTCGTATTCCGTTCGGTGCGTACATACGCACACGTCCGCTCGAATCTGCTCCCACCAGTGTGCTCAAATCTCGCCCAAGGGCGCCGTTCGCTCCGCTGTCGCCGATCGCGGTTCGTAACTGGTCGGCCAGGGCTTTCGTGATGCCGAATACCGGGATGCTGATTGTTGGGTCGTCGCCGAAAAGTTCAGGTGGATCCGGGCTATTCACGGTTTCGGCCAGTAACACGCCAAGGGCGCCGGCATCCTGGGCGTTCCGCGCTTTGACGGCATCGTCGCATTCGTACAGATCGAGCACCACAATTGTGCCGCTCACCGCTTCGCTATTGGTCAGCGGCGAACAACCATCAGTCGTGCTGATGCCGTTCTGGTCTGCCGGGTCGATCCCGGCGCTGATGCTGGCACTCAATGGGCTATTTGGTGCGTCCGGGCCAAATGTTGCTTCACCCAGCGCATAGGTGCCGGCCAACGCCGGCGGATTGGTGATCGTGAAAACCGGCGTGCTGCGCAGGGTGGTCGGCGTAACTGCGTTTACCTCGGGGCCGTCCCAGACTAACAGGCCGGTATTGGTCATCGAGAAGCTGCGCTGCAATGGTGTCATCTCGCGCCAGTAACGGTTCAGTGTGCCGTCGAACAGGAAGTAGTTCCAGATATCGTCTGAGGCACTTGCCTCGAAGGGGGGGTAATTCTCGCCGAAGATCGGACTCTGCGTGCCGACATAGCTAAGAAACCCGAGGCCGTGGGCGAACTCGTGCAGCAGCACCGTCACCAGATCGATCCCGCCTGCCACGAACTGGCCATCCAGGCCGTAATACCAGAAACTCGTCTCCAGGCAGCCTGGTTGCCCTAATGCGCTATTGAAGATCGCCAGGATGTCGTAATCCGGATCCAGCGGGTCGAGGCTCGGCGGCGAGAGATCGCGCCCGGCCAACTTATTCGCCAGCGCCGAGGGGTACCAGGTATTTGCGCGCAGGGCGCCCGGCGCCAGGCCGCTGCCGGAAAAATTACGGAACTCAATCGTCGGCCCGGCCGAGCCGAGTACGCCGCTATTGCTGCTGCAAGGGCGTGGTTGGAAACTGGCGCCGATCCGAATCGGTATCGTCGTTTGCAGGCTATCGGCCCAGATTGCGGCCGCATACTCAAACGCGATCAACCGCTGCTCGCCAACCGTGGTTCCGCCGTTGCCGCCGATCGGAGTTGCCGGTGTCGGATCGTTGAAACCTGTGCCGGGGTCATCCAGATTGACAATCATGATCTGGCTGGCGGCCGCTGGCGTAGCGCGCGTCTCCGGCGCAGGTCGATCCGTCGTCGCAATCGCACGTCCGGCGAGCAATGCCGCTGTCGCCGGATCGCTGCCGCTCAGGAAAGCCCGCGCCTCTTCCAATGTGGTGACACAGCGCAATACCGCTGTGCCGTCTGGTGCGAGTTGGGTGAGTAACACGGCTCGGAAGCTGCCGTCGCTATCCACAAAATGTGTGCCGTCGGGGGCTTGTTGTACCTGGATTGGTTTGTTGCTGCCAAGTAATTCCGCAACCTGATCGAGGATGCGCTGATCGGCTTCCGAAAGCGGCGGCTCGACCGGACGGGCCTGGGCCGACGGTTGTACGACCATGCCGAAGAGCGCAGCGACACCAAGGATGAGATAGCCGCTGATGAAAAGTATGAGTAGCATGCGGGTTGGTCGAGAGAGGTGAAACATGGTTGTGGGCGGGCCAGGCGGCGCACCTCGCCCGCATAGGAATGATTACCTCGGCGAGGAGGTGCGTCGTGAAGCGGCGCATGAGGACAGTAGCAGAGCGGTGAGGGTCTGTCAATCGGGGTGGAAGAGTCAGGCAGTTGCCGCAAAATTCGAGAACGGTTTCGACAGCATATTCGCAACTACGGGTACGAGTTCACGTAGTTCAGCCGGCTTGGCAAGGTAGAATGACACGCCCAGATCGCGCATCCGTTTACGCAATCCAGGCGTATCATAGGCTGTCAAAACCATTATTGGAATATTGGGGCGATAGGCACGCACCGCGCGAACCAGGGTTGAAGAACGATTGCCGGCGCGCCCGGATCGATAATCAACAGATCCACATTGTCGTTCGCACATGCCAGCCAGGCAGCATCTGCCGTGGGCGAAATCATGACATTGACTGTTTCACCGAGAAGCGCCTGCAAACCGCGCTGCGTCACAAGGGACGCAGCGGCATCGCTATCAAAGATGTAGATCCTTTGTTTTGGCATGGGATTAGTTCCCTGGCGGTGCATTCGGTATCATACAGTATTGTCAGAAGGCTTTCCGATGTTAATCGTATCAGCCTGTTCCGCGATCATGTGAAAGGACGCCGCAACTCTTAGTGGTGAAGCGATAACTCGCCCAGTGCATCCAGAAGCCGTGTGATCTCCTCAGCGGTGTTGTAATGAGCCAGGCCGACCCGCACCATCCCGCCGGATTCTTCAACTCCTAAACGCTCTGTAAGACTCAACGCATAATAATTGCCATCCCACACAAAAATTCCCCGTTCACCCAGAAATTCGGCGATTGCCCGTGGGCTATGGCCTGCCATACGGAACGAAACCGTGGGCGTGCGCCGATCAAACTGGTCGGCTTCGCGGATGCCGTAGAACGTCAGGCCGGGAATCGCCTGCAAGCCACCAATAAGTTGTTCACTAAGGGTACGTTCGTAGGCTTTAATTCGTTGCATCGCCGCAGCCAGTTGTTGGCGTCGGTCGCCGTTCACCGCTTCATCGGCCAGTGATGCCAGGTACTCGACGGCTGCGGTAACGCCGGCCAACCCCTCGTGGTTCTGTGTGCCGGTCATCCAGCGCTCGGGCGAACTGTCGGCGGCAGGCCGAACTTTGTAGGGCGTCAGTTGTTCAAGCTGCGCGCGCTTGCCGTAAAGCACGCCGACATGTGGGCCGAAGAATTTGTAGACACTGCAAGCCAGAAAATCGCAATCGAGCGCGCGCACATCGATCGGCCCGTGTGGCGCATAATGTACGGCATCGACATAACTCAAGGCGCCGGCCGCCCGCGCCAGTTCAACAACCCGCCGCACATCGTTGATCGTGCCGACAGCGTTGGATGCATACCCGATCGCAACCAGTTTTGTACGTGGGCCGATCTTCGCCGCCAGATCGTTCATGTCGAGGGTGCAATCCTCGATGTCGATATCCACCTCACGGATAATCGCGCCGCACTCTTCCAATGCTCGCCAGGGAGCGACATTCGCATCATGATCCAGCCTGGTGACGACAATTTCGTCGCCTGGTTTAATCGTGCGCCCAATTGCACGACTGATCGCAAAGGTGAGCGTAGTCATATTCTGGCCGAATACCACTTCATCACGATCACAGTTGAGGAGATCGGCCATTGCCTGATGTGCGGCGACGATTGTCTCATCGGTGCGCCGGCTGGTAACAAATGCGCCGTGAGTGTTGGCGTTTCGCCGGCTTAGATACTCGCCGATCGCATCGATCACCGCCTGCGGCACCTGGGTGCCGCCGGGCGCATCGAAAAAGATCGCCGGTTGCTCGCCCACCGCCTCGCTGAGGGCGGGAAAAAGCGGGCGGACAGTATGCGGATCAAAGGAGGCCATAGCAGTTCCGTTAAGCATAAGGATGGCGGATGTCGATCCCATTGTACCGCAGTTCATTTGTGTAGCAGCTCGATGTTACACTACAACTCAAATGATCTCCTCACAGCAGCGAGCAACGCATGTTCAGCACCCTGGTTGCACTCATTTTGATTATCACGGAAACTGCGCTGGCCTCCTGGGTAGCGCTTCAGTCTTGGCAAGTTCGTCCGGCACGGCTTTTTGTTATGTTTACTGTTGTGGTAATCATGACGCAGTCGATGACATTTCTGCGCGACATTGCCCCCGATCCCGCTTCAGCATACCCACCACTTGCCATTCTCGTCATCGGTATTGCGGCTTATATAGCGGTGTTAATTCTCTTACTTAGTGCGATCTTCATCCCCGAATGGTGGTTGGGGCGTCGGCCGATTATCTGGATCAGCCTGCCGTATTTCATCGTGGTTCTGTTGTTAGGTGTTGATGCAATCGGTCGCTTTGGATTGATATTCGGTGATGTGATCTTTGTATCTGAGAGCAACCTGTATCGGCTTACCTACGACACCCTGCTGGCACCGCTACTGCCGGCGCTCTCGCTGATCGGGCAATTTGTACTCTTCGGAATTCTGTTTGCCGCGTTGCGACGGTCTGAGCACAAGCCGCTCCGCCCGATTATCTGGATTTTGATCGGGGCGTTGTTTGTTTCACTGCTGCTGGGGATTTTTGCCGGGCAGTTTCCATTGTTTATTCGCGTTGCAGCACTATTCCAGACATTGCCGGTGCTGCTGGCCTTCGGCTACGCCATCTTCACAAACCGTTTGCTGGTAGCGCGCCGAATTGCATTTGAGTTGGCGATGAACTCACTTGATGAGGCGGTGGCGGTGGTCGATGATCGGCATCGCATATCATTCGCCAATCCTCAGGCAGCGCAGATCGGTTTGCGGACAAGCCAGGATTTGAATGCCAACGTAATTCAGACGAACGATGAGCAAGAGCGGGTAATGCAGGCGCTGTATCAGGCGTCGGACAATCAGGTGCGCCAGGCGAGCATCACACTCAACGATCAAATTCTCGCGATGACGGTTGCGCCGGTGCATAATCGAAGCGGTCGGCGCGTCGGTACATTGTTGCTTGGGCGTGATATTACGATGCTGACCAAGCGGACGCGGCAGCTTGAGGAAGAGCAGGCGCAACTCAGCAAGGCGTTGGCCCAGATCGAGGCCGAACAACGTGAACGCGAGCAGTTGGCTGCAACGGTACGAGCACTCACGATCCCGTTTATCCCGGTTTTGCCGGGTTTGATCGTAGTACCGCTCGTTGGGGATCTTGATACAGCCCGAATCGAGGAGTTTCATCAGGTTCTGCTCTCAGGCATCGAACGCCACCATGCCAATTCGGTTATGCTCGATATTACCGGGATCACGGTTCTGGATACACACGGCGCCCGCGGCTTATTGGAAGGTGTGCGGGCAGCGGCATTGTTAGGTGCCCGCTGTGTGCTGGTAGGCGTTCGTCCCGAGATCGCTCAATCGCTGGTTGCAATCGGGGTTGAGCTGAACGAGATCCGGACGGCGTCGTCGTTGGAACAGGCTGTTCTTGATCGGCTACGAGGGTTCAATCCGCAAGGATCACTTGGATAGGTTTAAAGTTTAGTTTGGCGTAACGTCCTACCGCTGCGCGACCTTCACGCGCAATAATTGTTTGAACTGCCATGCGTAACTCAACCAGGGCCGAGGCGCCGCGCGGTAGGGATCTTGCGATTCCGGCTTCCGCCCCCAATCGCTCAAGTTCAGATCCGAAGCGGGCCGTTGCCAGGATGGACGCTGCTGCGACTGCGACGCTGGCGTCTTCCGCATGATGCTGTTGGATCGGTTTCGGCAAACCGGCCCGGCCAAAAGCAAGATCCAGCCTGTCGGTGCGTTGCGCGAACTGATCGCACACAATCCGGTTGCTTCTCGTCGCCTGTTGCACGGGAAGGGCCGCCTCGGCGTACAACTCAGCCAATAACAGGTTAATGTTTCCAAGTTCGGCATAGCGCCGATTATACACATCTGGCTCCAGCACAAGTACCCGGCGATGCGCTGCCGGAACCTGTTGCGCGATAACACTTGCCAAGCGGATGAGTGTTGTGGCGGCAAGTTGCTTGCTGTCGCGTACCCCTGCCTGTTGCAATACCTCAGCCTGGGCGGGTTCGATGAATACCGCCGCCACCACCAACGGGCCGAACCAATCGCCCTTCCCCGATTCGTCCATGCCGATGTGCGCCCCTTGGATCATTGGCGTGGCTTTAGCCTGTGCCGGTGGATTTGTTTCGGCTTCTGCCGTAATCCTGGCGAGTGCCTGACGTAATGGCGTATTCGCCCCACCGACGACTGTGCGACCACGCTTGGGATAAAAATCCAGGGTCGCCTCGTTGCTTCCGTCGCTGAGTATCAACTGTGTTCCGTAAGGAATATCTTTTCCTGCCCGCCACATCCAACCGTGCTCGGCAAAGATTATCTTTAACTGCTGCAAGCGCGGATCATCCATGACATTCTCCTGAAATTGGCGGTACCAAGGGGCTATTGCCGGGTGTAGGTTCGCAGCGCTACGATCGACACAGCACAATAACACAAGGGGGCCATATGCGCATCACGCCTAATCATCCACGCCTACGCATTGTCGCCGTCGCCTGTTGGGTGGTCGGTTGCTGGCTATTACTCCAATCCGGTCTGTTGCTCCAGGCAGAAATTGCTGTTCTGCCTGTCTTGATGGTTATTAGCGCCACGATCATTTTCGCTTTCGGGATTGCGTTCTGGCTTTTAGGAACCGATCGTCGTGCCGGGATTGTATTGGATCCGAAGGGGATCATGCTCAATCTCGGTCATTCGGCGGCGTTTGTCGATTGGGATAATATCGAATCGGTCGGGATTACGAAGCGGCGGATGAATCTTCTGGCGCTCGGCAGCCACAAGCAGTTCGGTTTGCGATTGCACGAGCCGGAGCTTTATCTTCAAAGCTACGAAGCCCGGTTGCCGGCGTCAATGAGCCTGCTGGGCAGGATTGTGCGAGGAATGCAGCGCATACTTACATACTATCGCACATTCGATCATGCACCCACTGTGGCTTCATTAGAAGTGTTGCGTACACGTACCGGCTACGACTTGATCATCCCCGAGGCGTTATTGGGAGGTAAAGCCAACGAATTCCTTGACCTCGTCGATCACTACCGGCGCAATCATACCCATCGCCGCATCTTGCATGCCGGTAATCTGCCCGCAAGCGTGTAACCATCAAAAGCGCTAAACACACGGAAGCCGCCGAATTTCTCGGCGCTTCCGTGTGTTTGGAGAGGTGCCACGCTCCTCAAAGTGCGAGGAAGGGTGCCGGTTCGCTTGCAGGTTATTCCGGCTCGCGCCAAATCATCGATGCGTAGAAGCCGAGGGCTGCGCCGAACGGCAGGGCTCCGCCGCCCCAGAGGAGGGCGCTACGCAGTAGCAAGCCAAGCCAGAAACCGGCGCCGGCGTCGGTGGGGGTTGTGTTGTCGGCGACGGCGATTAAGACGCTAAACAGGCTGCCGAGAATAATCGCCAGGATCGCCAGTGTGAATGCGCCGCCGAACGCCCACCGTATTCTGCGTCGGATGGTTGGATTCACGAAATTTCCTTATGCGGTAAGCGAATTACAAAACGGGCGCCGAGTTGGTACGTCGGGTCGAGGATGATTTGGCCGCCGTGGGCTACGACGATTTCGCGACTGATGGCTAATCCCAGGCCGGCCGATCCGGGATTTTCGCCGCGCGTGCCGCGTTCCCAGATCGCTGCTTGCAACTCCGGCGCAATACCCGGCCCGCTGTCGCTGACAATGAGTTGTACTCCGTTATTGCCGGCGCCAACCTCAACCAACACCTTGCCACCGGGTGGTGTGACGCGCAAAGCATTATCGATCAGGTTGAGCAATGCCTGTTTAAGCCGATCACGATCGCCGAGGATTTCGGCTGCGCCGCTGCTGCGACAATCAAGCCTGATGCCTGCCCGAACAGCACGACCTTCGAGCAAACTGCATAGGTCTGCCGCTAATTGGGCAAGATCCAGCCGGCGCCGATTTGTCAGTTGCAGGCGGCCGTCATCGGGCGGGCGCAGCAGATCGTCAACCAGCCGGCTGAGCCGGGCAACTTCGGCGTCGATGCGATCAAGTGCCGGACGCTGGTCGGAATCTGCCTGATCGCTGAGATTCTCAATCGTGCCGCGAATGGCGGTAAGCGGCGTGCGTAGCTCGTGCGAGATGCTGCGATAGAAATGGTTACGCGCCTGTTCTAATTCATTAATGCGATTAACATAATGCCGAAACCCGTTCTCAAGTCGATCGAGGCTGCGTTGAAGGCGCGCAAGTTCATCGCTGGGGCTAGGAGCAGGAGCCGTGTTTATATCGGCCAACTCGGCGGCCAGTGCCTCGGCGCGCTGCGCGGTTCGCAACACGGGGCGGGCGATTGAACGGGCGAGGATAAAGCTGATCAGCGCGATAACCAGGGCTGCGCCGAGTGCGGCCTGAAACGCCAGGCGGCGCAGTAGTGTAACGAGTTCGGTGTCGGCGGCGGTTGAACGTGAAAGCTCGATCACGCCGATTGTGCCGTTCAGGCCGACAATCCGATCGGCGGCATAGCTACGCCCGGTCGATTGCGAGGCAGGTAACGGCAAAGGGGAGTTGATCAACTGCAGCGCCGGACGGCTGGGGAAGGGGCCGAGCGCCGGATCGCCCACCAGCAATGCGCCGGTATTTGAAAAGACCCGCACTGCGTTGCCCTCGGATAATCTGTTGCGGTTGAATGTCCCGGCGGCAATGGCGCTCAGGGAGGATTGGTCGCTCGCAAGTTCGCCGAGCAGTTCGGCATAGATCGCACTCTGGGCTTGCAATGTAGTGTTGCGCTGTGATTCAAGATAGCGTTCGGCCAGGGCGCTCAGCCCCAGACCAAGCAGCAGCATGCCGATCAGTGTCACGGCAAGATATGTTAGGGCAAGGCGCAGCGTTAATGACATAAGAGCGTAAAGTGTAAAGCTTAGAACGTAAAACGAAGTTTATTCGTCGATTTAAAATGTTGCTATAGTCGGGTTTATCGTTTACACTCTACTGCGCAACTCAGTTGCGTTCCGCCAATGCTGTATAGGGCATGTCGAGCGAGCCGATATAGGCCGACTCAGGGCGAATCAGGCGATTATCGGCGTACTGCTCGTAGACATGGGCCGTCCAACCGGCGACTCGACTGATCGCAAAGATCGAGGTAAACAGATCGATCGGGATACCGAGCGTGTAATAGACCGACGCCGAGTAGAAATCGACGTTGACGGGCAGCGGCTTTTGCGACTGGACAATGCTGCGAATGCGGTCGCTCATCTGATACCAGACGCGGTTACCGGTAGACTCGGCAAGATCGCGCGACAGGCGTTCCAACCAGAGCGCACGCGGATCGTCGGCTTTGTAGACACGATGGCCAAAGCCCATGATCTTTCGACCGGCGGCAAATGCGCCGCGCATATACTGTTCGACTCGTTCCAGATCGCCGATCTCCAGAAGCATCCGCATGACTTGCTCGTTGGCGCCGCCATGGAGAGGGCCTTGCAGGGTGCTGATCGCCGAGGTGATCGCGCTGTGAAGATTTGAGAGCGTACTGGCGGTGATGCGGGCGGCGAAGGTGCTGGCGTTGAGTCCGTGGTCGGCGTGGAGAATCAAACACTGATCGAGGATGCGGGCAGCGGCGGGATCAGGCTCTTTGCCGCTGAGCATGTATAAGAAATTGGCGGCATGGCCGAGTGTAGTGCTGGGCGTCACCGGCCAGAGTCCGTTGCGAATGCGCTCCCAGGCGGCTACGATCGTCGGCAGCGCGGCGGTTAGCCGGATCGATTTATGGACATTCGCCTCAAGTGAGTTATCGCGCGTTTCGGGATCGAATGGCGAAAGGGCCGAAACCGAGGTGCGCAGCACACCCATGGGAGTGGTTTTTTTCGGCAGCAACAGCAGCAGCGCGATGATCTCATTCGGCACCAGACGACTCTCGATGATCTTGGCGGTAAAACTTTCCAATTGGCGAGCAGTGGGTAGTTTGCCGTACCAGAGTAGTGCCGTGGTCTCTTCAAAGGTTGAGTGCGTGGCCAGTTCGTTGATATCGATGCCGCGGTAGTACAGGCGACCATGGAACCCGTCGATGTGGCTGATGCCGGTTTCGGCGGCGACGACGCCTTCCAATCCTTTGCTGTTGGTCATGGATGTTTCCTTGATGAATGCCGGCGACTGCCGGGTATGGTCAGTCGGCGCACGCTTGGGCGGCGCATAACAGGGCAGCGCATACGCCGCCCTTACCGGCTGATAGGCCCACACCTCACCCGATCACCATGCATGTGACGGTGCGTTTGATCCCTTCAACACCGTGGATGTCGCTCATCACCAGGCGCCCGATCTCGCGCGGGTCGGCAGTCTGAACGGTGGCGATGATGTCGTATGGCCCGGTCACAGCATCGACGGCGGTCATGCCCGGGAGGGCGCGCAGTGCGCTCAGCACCTCGGCGACCCGTCCCGACTCGGCTTCAATCAAGACATACGCTTTTGCATCCATTGGCGCCTCCAGGAACATTCAGTATGCAGAATGCTGCATGCAGCATTTCCGCCGTGCTTCCCGATACGATAAAGCAGATCGTGCGATCCTCGGGTGGATCAGAGTTTACTCAGCAGGTCGCGGATGAAGGCGGCGATACCATTGGCGCGATCGGCTGGATCAAGGGTTTCGATCGTGTTGATTGTGGCGCTGCCGACAATTGCGCCATCGGCGATTCTGGCGACTTCGGCGACATGATCGGCGTTGCTGATGCCAAATCCGACCACAAGCGGCAGATCGCTATGGCGGCGCACGCGCTCCAGGATCTGCGACAGATCGGCGCTGAGGTTGCTGCGGGCGCCGGTGACCCCGGTGAGTGACACCACATAGATGAAGCCGCTGGCTCTGGCGGCGATCTGAGCGATCCGCGCGTCGGGAGTGGTCGGCGCCACCATCATGATCAGGTCGAGGTTGTGTGCGGCGGCTTGCGCCTGGAGTTCTACGGCCTCTTCGGGCGGGACATCGGGCACAATCCAGCCATCGCCGCCGGCTGCGGCCATCTCGGCGCAGGCTCGCTCGACACCATAGCGTAACAACGGATTGTAGTAGCCCATCAGCAAGAGCGGCGCTTTGACGCCACGTTCACGCAGGGCGCGTACTGTGGCCAGGCAATCGGCAAAGCTGATACCGTTTTGCAGGGCGCGCTGGTTGGCGCGTTGAATGGTGGCGCCGTCGGCGAGTGGATCGGAAAAGGGCACGCCCAACTCGAACAGGGTTGCCCCGGCCGCCTCCATCGCCTGAACCAACTCCAGGGTGCTGGCGCGCTCGGGGAATCCCACCGTCAGATACGGCATCAACGCTACCCGCCCTTCGGCGCGCAGGCGGGCAAAAGTCTCGGCAATCCGGCTCATAAGTTATTCTGGGGCAGGGTGCGCCGCAGCGCACCGGCGGATCCTGATAATTCCGTATATGGATGCGGCAATCATACCACAGCCATAAGCCTGCATTCATTGTGCGTGGTCGTTGCATAGCGGGTGCAGGTCGCGCATTGCTTGAAGTAGTGCTATAGTACCCGCAACTAGTATAATATGTCATAAAGCGACTTCGCCGGAGATTGTTCGCTCCGGCGAACTGCCGGATGTTTGAAAGATAGGGTCGTTACGATTCGGCCGCTTTGCCGCCCAATCGTAGCTACAGCATATTTCCGCCCGGCGGTTAAGACGAGCGAGTTTGTTATGGCACGAATCGGTGCAATCGGCAAGCCGATCGACGCGCTGCTGACGCGATTGTTCCGCTGGCTGAAGGCGCACCCGCGGGCGCGGCGCTGGCTGAATGTACTGCGATTGGGTTTGTTTCAGTTTGGGATGGGGCTTTCGTTGGCGCCGATCACCGGCACATTGAACCGGGTGCTGATCGATGAGTTGGGTATCCCGGCGGTGGCGGTGGGCTTTCTGATCGCGATCCATTATTTTGTCTCACCGGCACGAGCACTGATCGGTTATCAATCCGATGTCCACCGCGCGGCGGGGAAGTGGCGCACGCCTTACCTCGTGCTTGGCGCCATGCTTACCTATGGCGGCCTGGCAACTGCGCCCTTCACGCTGATTCTGCTTAGCGGCGATGGCGCATTATCCTTCCCACAGGCGATGATCTTTTGTACGCTGATCTTTCTGGCCTATGGGATCGGTGTGAATATCGCCGAGACGATCTATCTGGCGACGGTGAGCGATCTCACGCCGGCAAAAGAGCGCGGCCAGGTGCTTGGGGTGCTCTGGATCATGCTTGTGCTGGGCACGATCGTCGGTTCGTTGGTGATTGGCGAACTGCTGCTCGATTATAACCATATCAAGCTGATCCAGGTGATGCAGGGCACGGCGGTGGCCTTTATCGGCCTGACGTTTGTGGCGATGTTTAACCAGGAACGGTTGCGCCCAAATGGTGAATTGGCCGATGTAACCGAGCCGATTCAGGTTCGGCAGACCCTTGCTGAACAGGTGCGCTTGCTGGCGGCTCAGGCGCCTTTGCGTAACCTGTTTCTGGTGTTGTTCCTGGCCACAATGGGCTTCGCCACCCACGATGTCTTGCTGGAGCCGTATGGCGGGCAGGTGCTTGGGATGACGATAACGCAGACGACCCGGCTGACAGCATTGTGGGGCGTGGGTATGTTGGCGCGATCGCATTTTCGGGCTGGATGCTGTGGCGCGGGCGCTCGGCGGTGCTCTTGATCGCGCTGGGATGCGTGCTCGGTATCGGCGGGTTCCTGGGGGTTACAATGGCCGGCGGCGGGCCATCGCCGGCGATCTTCCGTGGCGGTGTGACGCTGATCGGCCTTGGGCGCGGGATGTTCATCGTCGGCGGCCTGGCCCTGGTGATGGCGCTGGTGGACAAGAACCACGCCGGGTTGTTCCTGGGGCTGTGGGGTATTACGCAGGCGCTGGCCCAGGGCTGCGGCACGATCGCCGGCGGTCTGACGCGGGATATTGTGCAGCAACTTAGTTCCGACGTAGCGCTTGGCTACAGTGTGGTGTATATCGGTTCGCTGAGCCTGCTGGCCCTGGCGGCGGGCCTGCTGGTGGTGCTGCGTTTCGGCCGCATGGTGCGTAGCGGCGCAATGCGTTCACCCTGGGCCGGATTGGATCAGGTTAACGCCGACCAGATTATTTTTTGAGTTGTGGGTGTGTAGAGACGCAAAATCCTGAGTTTCTCCACGCCCCGTTTTTATGTTTCGGGTGGAACCAGCGGATCGTCGGTGGGTTCGACTTGATCGACCCGTACCCAGCCGAGATCCCAATCACCGCCGTGGGTAAAGACCAGCAACCAACCCTGTGATTCGGCCATCGGCACGAGCCGATCGTTCGGATCGAGGGTGCGCAAAACCCTGGCGTTCGCAGCGGCATCGGCCAACAGCGGGATGTCGGCGCCAAGCGGGCGTTGCATCGGCCGGCCACGAGGTTCGGTGGCGGCGGCATCGGCCGGGTCGCGCGCGGCCAGATAGTTCAACACTCCCTCAGCAATTCCAGCGGCGATCAGATCCGGTTGATTGAACAGCAATTCGCGATCGATCGGGTTGGTCATAAAGCCGCACTCGACCAGGACAGCCGGTGTGCCTGGATCGATCGCGTGTCGGTAGCGGTAGTGGGCGAAGGCGTAGTAAGCGCGCATATCGTACGAGATGCCGCGCGGGTCGTAGGGTAGACCGGTGGCGCTGGGATAGGTTTCGCTGATCGCCGCTGCCAATTGTTCACCGGCCAGAGATGAGCGAAACGGTGTCGCAACCTTCCAGCCGCGACGGATGCCGGCGATCGATTGGTCTACGCCATCGGCATGGATCGAGATAAACGCATCGGCGCGGTAGCCGATCGGCACCGTGGCCGGCAACAATTCTACCCGCACACCGGCCGCTTCCAGCCGATCGCGCAGTAACTCGGCGATGACGATATTGATCTCCCACTCGTCGTAGCCGCCGTAGTATGCGCCGGAGAACCTGCGCAACCGGGCCTGCTCGTCGGGGTGATCTTCGATCTTCCAATGACCGACTTGAATCCCAACCAACGGCTGCGGATCAGGGGTCGGTGTCGGCGGTACCGGCGTTGCGCTTGGGGCAACCGTGGGGCTGGGCGGCAGCGGCGTCGCACTGGCGATAACGGCTGTCGGCGGGTTGGTAGCGGTCGGCGGCGGGGCTGCGGCCTGGGC
>JAAUQO010000129.1 GCA_012032775.1 Oscillochloris sp.
ACGCCGCGCGTACCGTTCCCCGATCCGACAATCGCCGGAATCACACAGCGCCGCGCGATCGTCGCTCCGCCGAGTACGCCCCAGCGCAGCGCCTGCCCGCTGCCTGGTGCTTGATGCTTGATGTCTGACATGTGTGATGCTTGATGCCTGAAGTTTGACGCGCTGCCGCGCGGTTCGCTCCTTTGATAAGCCGGCGTACCCTGAGCTTGTCGCAGGGTCACGCCGGCCATTTTATTCGACAGGCTTAGGACGAGATCCGGGAGTGTTGTCTTACGTTCATGCGAATGGGGTAAGCAACCCATGCGACGAAAACCCCACATGTGAAAGCTCACCCTCTCACCACGTCACCTTGTCACTGCCGACCCTCCGCCCTCAGCACTTCCAACGTCCCGCCATTTACCGCCGAGCGGGCCGCCGCCTCCAGCACCTGCATCACGCGCAGCGTTTCACCGGGCGGAACCGCCAAGGGTTCCCCGGCAAGCAGGTGATCGGCCAGATTACGGTGGAACGGATAGCCGGCGCAGCCCTGGGCGGCAACTCCTGGTCGGCGAATTCGCCGTGAGCCGACGGCCGGCGCAGTGTAAGGCGCGGCGGCGCCTCGGTCACGGGGATCGCTGCCTCGCTGTAGAAGCGTGTCCGATCGGCCTCGCGCAATGTGATCTGGGTCCAATCGGAGACAATCGCGCCCTCGGTGCCGAGAATGTACCACTTCGGCTTGCGGATCGCCGCCACTTCGGAGTACATAAACTCGGCTTCGCGCCCATCGGCGAAACGCAGCATAATCCGCTCCTGATCGGCATTGGTCACATCATGCCAGACCCGCTTGTGGGCGGTGCTGCTGACGGCGGCTACCCGACCGGGGAAGAGTTGCAGGATCGAGTCGAGATAGTGAGCGCCCCAATCATACACGGCGCCGCCGGAGATCGGTTGGTGCGAATGCCAATAATCGCAGGGGTGAAAATAGCCGCCGATAAACGTCTCGAGATAAAACGGATCGCCGATTGCGCCGGCCCGCAGCGCTGCGGCGATCGCCAGGAAATCGGCATCCCAGCGTCGATTCTGATGGGTCGTGAGCATCCGTCCGCTTGCCGCCGCCGTCTCAATCATCGCCTCGGCCTCGGCAACCGTGATACAGAGCGGCTTCTCGCAGACAACATGCTTGCCGGCCCGCAACAACTCGATCGCCAACTTCGCGTGGCTGTTGGGCGGGGTGGCGATAATCACCACATCAACACGCGGGTCATCGGCCAGGCCACGCGCATCAAGATAGGTATGCAAACCGGGAAAATCCTGCGCCGCCGCCCTAAGCCGCGATTCATTCGTATCACAGGCGGCGCGAAACTCCAGCCCCGGCACCGCCGAAACCGCAACTCCGTGGCGATAGCCGACCGCATCGGAGGGGCCGTAGCCAATTACCGCAACCCCAAGCGGCGCAGGCTCCCGGCGGCCCGCCGCAACCCGAATCAAGCGATAGAGCGCCTGTTGCACCATTGGGTCGGCCGAGATCTGCAAGCCAAGCGTGATCACCCGGCCTGAGCCGACCGCGCGACTCGCTGCGATCGCGGTGTGCTCATAGCGCCAGATCGTGAACAACAGCGACTCTAGCTCAACCTGGGGCAGCAACGGCAGCAACCGATCACGCACAAAAAACGCCTCCGGCATGCGGCGAAACGCAGCGCGGGCCGGGTCGGCAATCCGCACCCGCAACTCGGCTTCGGGGCCGATCGAGCCGACCTGAACGCCGAAAAGCTCGGGCAACTGCCGTTCAGGGTGTACCAGCCCAACACAACCACCGCCCTGGGCCACGAACGCGCCCAATGCCTCAACCGCATCAGGAGCCAGGCCGTTCGGATCGTCGATCACGACAACATCGTGATCCGACAGGTGCTGCAACAAGGTGCCCGGTAGTGCTGTTGTCACCACGAACCCTGGAACACGCGCAAGGGCGATCGCCAACGGAGCACTATCGTGAACGCACTGCTCAGCGAGCAGCAATACGCGGATCGGCTCAGAGAACACCATGATCAGGTACTTCCTCATGCAAATTCTGAATGCAGCATTGCTTCAATTCGTTCCAATCAGCAAACCCGGATCTGCCTGCCCACAAGCATATTCACACCGCCTGGGCCTATGTGTCGGCGTGATCGGGCAACGCGAACAACACATGGGCCAGGTGATGTAATGCTTCGCGAAACAGGGCGGCAACATGAACATCATCGACCGAATAATAGATATATGTCCCCTCGCGCCGATGCTTCACAATCCGCAGATCACGGAGTTGTTTTAGCTGATGCGATGTCGCCGACGGCGAAATCCCGGCGATCTGCGATAATGCCCCGACACTGTGTTCGCCTTTTGTCAGCGCATACACAATCCGCGCCCTGGTCGGATCGCCAAGCGCCTGAAACGTCTGCGCGATCAGTTCAGCCGTCTCGGCGCCAAGCTCCGTGGCTTCCAGCAATGTATCAACCTGTTGATCTTGAACCAGCGCAGGAATCCCTGACGAGCGATGATGCGACACGTCTTACTCCTGTCGGTATCTGCACATCTGCTCAGATACGCTCAGTATAGAACTTGTCGCGCCGGCTGTCCAATCGGCCCAACCACCACTAAACCAATGGGCGATCTTCAGCCTGAGTTACCCACGTCACCATGCGGATCTGATGGCCGGCAGGCCGACGGCACCGCGAGAACCGGCGAGTTGTGTCATTTTCAAGTCAATGGCGGGCAATCCGGCGATTTTACCGGTATTGCGCCACCCACACGGCAAACTGCCGCCACCGCAACCGATCAACGCCGATGGCCCGATTGGCCGGGTTGTGCGCACTGGAACGGCGCAACTCCTGAGCAACCTGGAACACGAGCCGGCGGCTCCGGCCGGCATGGCTTCGGCAGTTGAGATCGATATGCGCGTGAATCCAAGCGGCGGCAGTACCTTCTGGTTCAGATTGCCGCTGGCAAGCAAAAACAGCGCAGAGCGCAGCATTTCGCGACCCGAAACACTTCGCCCTTCGCTTTCAGTACACCACGACGCCCCGCTCGGCGGGATGCGCCAGCGGATTGGCTTTCAGATCGCGCACCACGCGCGCCGGATTGCCGACCGCAACGCTGTACGCCGGTACGTCCTTCGTCACCACCGCGCCTGCACCCACCACCGCATTCCGCCCGATCGTTACGCCATCAAGCAGAATTGCGCCGCTGCCGATCCAGGCGCCATCTTCGATCTGGATCCCTTCAGCCGTGATTCCCTGCTGACTGATCGGCCGGGTCGGGTCGCTGAAGACGTGGTTCACGGCCAGCACCTGCACCAGCGTGCCAAGATACACATCATCGCCGATGCTGATCCCGCCCTGACCACGCAAGATGCAACCCTCGCCGATCAGCGAGCGCCGGCCGATGCGAATGCCTGATTTCGGCAGATCGCGAAAATTGTAGACATGCAGGATCGCATTCTTCATCACCAGGCTCTCATCGCCGATGCTGATCCCGCCCGGACAAGCGTGCAAGTACGCGCCATGATCGAGATAGACGCCGCGCCCGAGCCGCACATGCGAGGCAAAGCGAATCCGCACGCCGTCCTCAATCGCCGTCGCGCCGTCCATGCGCATCATGGTGCGATAAGCTCCTGCGCGGAGCGCAATCCCGACCACCGTCGGCACCCAGCCGATCAGCGCTTGCAGCAACTGCTCGCAAATATAGCGCGGCAACGAGTCGGCCTGGCGCGAAAGATACAACAGGAGTTGCTTCATAACATTCTTCTAATCACCGATCGCACGCTCACGGCGCAACGGGCGCGCGGTTCCGCCTTTCGAGCGCCGCCGGCGTGAACTATTCGACGGTGTCGGCTGATGGGCGACAGCCGCAGGCGGGTCTGCTTCCATATCGAGAATATCGACCGAGTCGCTACCCGGCGCCTCGATTGACTCGGCATCGTGAGCCCGTGAGGCGTTGGTTGTGCCGGGCGCCAACAGCAGGCCGCGCTCAATCGCCTGGGCCATAACCGAACTCAGCCCGCTCCCCGCCACACCTGCGTTTGCCGTATGTGCTGCAGCGCCCACCTGTGGCTCAGCCGGCGGAACCGACTGCGCCACCGTGCTCTCAGCCGGAAGCTGCCGCGAAGGCGGCACAATCCCCAGCCAGCGGCGGCGATTCGGCGCCGGTTCAATCACCACAGCGCCCAACAGATTTGCGCCCCGGCGTCGCAGCAGGCGCGATTTGCTCTCTAATATTGCGCCGCGCCTGTCGGTGCTTGGATCAAGCGCGAGTACCACACCGTCAACCAGCGGTGCAAGCAAGGCGGCATCGGCGCTGCTGAGGGCCGAAGGACCATCGAAAATGATCACATCGGCGGCCCGATTCAGACTCTGCACCAGATCCGGCCAGGGCAACGTCGGCGCCATAGGCCGGCCGTCGGGGCCGATATGCCGGCTCAGCAACATCACCTGATCGATGCTGGTCGGCTGCAAATGCGACCAAACTTTTGAGTCGGCATTATGGATCAACACCGGCCGCATCGCCTGATCGCCGTTACCGACCAGTCGGGTCAGATTCGGCTCGGTCATGTCGGCATCAACCAGCAACACCCGATAACCGGAACGAGTGAACAGGCGCGCCATATCGACAACCATGGCACTACGCGACTCATTAGGATTCGGGCTGGTAACCAACAACAGCCGGGTACCGCGCTCAAGTGCCGCAAGCAGCACCCGCGTGTGGGCATCACGAACCGCCTGTTCGCGCCGCACCTCGGCAGCTGCATCGCCACTTCCGAGCGGCGGGCCGGCCGGCACGGTGCCCAACTCCGCCAGGCCAAAACGATTACGCAGATCGCGGCTGGTACGCCAGCGATCATCAAGCGCTTCCAACAATAAAATCGCCAGCAGGGCAAGAATACCGCCGCCCAATCCAGCCACAGCCACAGTCAGCAAGCGCTTCGACGGCAACGGCACATCGGGCCGTACCGGCGCCTCGAACAACGACAAGCTATTAACCGTTGTGCTGTTGCGCAGATCCAACAGTTGATTGTACGTCTCCTGGTAACGATCGCGCACCTTTTGCAACTCAGCGATTTGCTCATCAACGGCGCGCAGATCGACGGCCGAAACAAGAGTACCTTGCTGGGTCTGCAACTCGCTCAGGCGCTGATCAACACCCTGGAGATTCTGCTCGGTTTCCTGTAATTGCTGCTCAAACACCGCCCGTTGCTCGGCGATCTTCTCGGGCGAGTTCGGGCTGAAGCGGATCAACTCGGCAACGATTGCACTGGCGATCGCCGCAGCCCGATCGGGATTCGTGTCGGTGATCCAGATTTCGAGCAGACTGGCCTGACTGTTGACACTCGCATAAACCTGCTTACCCAACACATCCCAACTGTAGGGCAGTTCCAACTGATCGACAACCGGCTGGAGAATCGCCTCGCGCCCGGCCATGACGGCATAAAACTGAGCCAGCGTATTGCTCAGTCCGAAGGCATACTGGTCGGGAACTGCGGCGCTAAAATTGTCGCCGACCATCAGCACGGCTCGTGTACGGTAATAATCGGGTTGTTGTTGGGCCACCCAGTACGCGATCCCGGCGGCAAGGCCGACACATACGGCCAGCACCCACCACCAGCGGATCAGCATACGCACATAAACCCAGACATCGCGCCAGGTAAGCATGGTTTCCGTCCTTTAATCAGCCGCCCCGCGGAGTTGTATCCGTGGTTGCTCACTGCCGGCAATCACCAGTCGCACCGCATCCAACACATTGTCGGCGACGAAATCAGGACGATACTGTGCGGCGCCCGGCAATGTCATCTGGTGCGCTCCTCGTCCGGTACGCACCAACACCGACCGACAACCGGCCGCATGCGCGGCGCCGATGTCGGTCAAGGCATCACCAATCATAAAGGTCGATTGCAAATTAATCGCGTAGGTATGCGCAAGATCGAACAACATGCCCGGCTGCGGCTTGCGGCAGTCGCACGCGTCACATGCATCGTGGGGGCAGTAGCGTACCGCGCTGATCCAACCGCCGGCAGCGGCAACTGTCGCCCGCATCTGATCATGAATATCATCGATCCCCTGACGCGTAACAATGCCACGGCCGACGATCGCTTGATTCGTGACGATAAAGACCTGGAAATCGGCTTCATACAGCCAGCGCAACGCCGTAAGTGCACCGGGCAAGAACTGAAATTCTTCCCAGCAGGTAACATGCGTATCGCGGTTTTCGTTAATGACACCATCGCGGTCTAAGAGGATTGCGCGCATAACTACTCCGCTGATACTTTCAAAAACGCAACAGCCTGATACGCCGATTCAGCTTCGCCGAACCATTGCACGCCCGGCTCAATCATTCCAATCAAAGGGTGTACTGAGCATCGTGGTATGCAACAGCACGCGCGCACCTTCGAACTCAAAGGCGTAACGCATCTGCTGCAAGCCAAGATCGGCCAGCGCCGCGCGCACGCCATCCTGATGATCTTCGTGGCAATAGAGCATCAGGAAGCCGCCGCCACCGGCTCCGGTGATCTTCCCGCCCAACACACCCTGCGATCTGGCGGCTTCGTATGCACTATCGATAAAACTATTCGTGACACCGGTGGCAAGTGATTTCTTATATTGCCAACTTTCATCGAGCATCAGGCCAAAGTCATCAAGCCGGCCCTGCTCGATTGCATCCTTGATCTGCCAACCCAGCGCCTTGATCTGATGCAACGCATCGATGGTACGGCCGCTGCTGCGATCACTATTGTCGCGCTGCTCCTGCAAGATCGTGCGCGCCTGCCGAGTTGCGCCGGTGTAAAACAGCATCAGGCGCCGCTCCAATTTGCGCACAGTGGAGCCGCTCATACGCAATGGGCTAACCTTCACGCCGTCGGCGCTGAACTCGAAGCAGTTCAGCCCACCATACGCCGCGCCATACTGATCTTGCTTGCCGACCGGCGCCTGAAGCCGCTCGGTCTCGATTGTATAGGCAGCCTCGGCGATCTCTTGCTTATTCATGCCCTGGTTGGTCAGCGCACTAAAAACCGTTGACAGCATCGCCGCCGCCGATCCCGACGAGCCGAGACCGGTGCCGGGCGGCACTTCCGAAGCAATAAAAACATTGATCGGCAAGCGCAGATCGAAGTATTCGTACACGGCCTGTGCCAAGCGCATTTCGCCTGCGTCACCCTGGGCAACAGCGCCTTCCGTTGTGGGCATGTTCAGCACGGTGGTGCGATAATCAGCCGAAATAGCCTGAAAGGTCGTATCAAAGTTTTTTGTGACGATGCCGTAGATATACTTGTTGATCGAGGCGCTGACTACCATACCGCCGTGGCGCATATAATAAGCCGCAAGGTCGTGCCGCCACCACCGAAACTGATACGAACAGGGGCGCGGGCTATTAGCACGGTATCTTCCTTCCGTTGCTCGAAGCAGGCTAAACTGCAGAAGGTTTGGTTGAACCTGCTGTTACCATACCATCGGGCTATGAATCGCTGCTAAATAGTTGTAAGGCCGATATGAATGTTTCGTTACGTGGCGCAATGGAATCGCGTATCATGGCGTCGGGCGAAAACCCGTCCACCATTGTTTATGTGTTGTGTTAGCAGCTTTGGGGCCAACACAACCTCCAGTGATATGACCACAATCCTTGCCCGTCGCCTGAGCCCGCTGCTCATCACCACGATCTGCCTCCTGGGCGCGATTGCATTTCTGTATCCGTTCGCCCTGAGCGAGCAGGCCCTGACTGATCTGGACATGGCCCACGCAAGCACGGCGCCGCTGATCTTCGCCACACTCGGCCCGGCTTTGCTCGCCCTGATGCTGGCCGAACTAAGCAGCGGCCGGCTCAGCACTCGCTCATTGGCCGTGCTGGGCGTGCTTACAGCGCTGGTTGCGGTGTTACGACTGCCGGCCGGTCCCGGTGATACGCTGACCTTTTTCTTTCTCATCATCCTGGCCGGGTATGTCTACGGCGGGCGATTCGGGTTTATGCTTGGCGCCTTAGGATTGTTCGTCTCGGCGCTGCTCACCGGCGGGGTCGGGCCGTGGATGCCCTTTCAGATGTTCGTCACCGGCTGGATGGGCCTCGGCACCGCATTGCTTGCAGCGATCGGCAAGCGACTCCGGCCGGGTTCATGGCCGGAACTGGCACTCCTGGCGCTGTATGGTTATCTCTGGGGATTATTGTTCGGCGCGCTGATGAACCTGTGGTTCTGGCCTTTCAGCCCCGAAAGCGCCCTGAGTTGGTCGCCGGGGCTCGGGTTCGGCGAGACGTTGCGGCGTTATCTGTCGTTCTACGCACTAACCTCGTTCGCCTGGGATTCGCTTCGCGCGATCGGGAATGTGGTGTTGATCCTGGCTCTGGGCAAACCGATCCTGCGTGAGCTACGTCGATTCCGCGATCGCTTTCAGTTTGTGTACGAACATGCAGACACAAGGCGTGAGCCGTGAAGGCAGCAGGATCGACGGCACTTCACTTGCTCACGCCCCACCTAGAGCGGCTTATTTCCAGAGTGAATTCCACAAATCTTGCAAGGTGGTCTGCACTCCGGCGATCGTCTGGCGTAAGGGGTCGGGCGAGAGGCGGGCATCAAGGCGGGTGCGGGTATCCTCGATCACTTCGCTGAGCAATTGATGCGATTCATGCACATAGAGCTGAGTCAACAACTCGGCATAGGCATCAACTAATTGCTGCCGATCGGCCTTGGCCGTCTCATTCAGCATATTATCGAGAATTTTGCGCGTGTTATCGCGGAAGTCGTCGATGGACATAGGCGTTCTCCTTGCCGTATGCGGCAACTATGTCCATTATACGTCGGCGCGGCGAGAATTGTTTGAGATTAGCCCGACCCTGCCGAACCGCGAAGCGGGCAATCAGCGCCCGACCAGGAGATCGGGGAAATCTGTACCCTACGCCTCGCGCTGAAGCACCTCGCGTGAGCGCCCGCCCTCCGCCGGCCCAACCACGCCCTGCTGCTCCAAAAGATCGATCAACTGCGAGGCTTTGCTGTAGCCGATCCGTAACCGGCGTACCAGCAGCGAAGCCGAAGCGCGCTGATGCTGTTTCACCAGCGCGATCGCCTGGGGCAACAAGGCATCCTGATCATCGGCGGTCAGGAACTCGGCCGGCGGCTTGAATTGCTCGTCGGGCGCGGCAGATGCAGACGCGCCGGAAGCACCATCGCCATTCGCCGGCATATCGGCCGGGCGTGGGCCGGGCAGCGTGCCGCTAAACGGCGGGCCGGACATACCGAGTGCGCCGCCCGGCTTCTGTTCGTCGGGCTTTTCCTCAGGCGGCGGTGAAGCTTTGCGCCAGAACTGAACAATTCGCTCGACTTCAACATCGGAAACAAAGGTACCCTGGATACGCACGAGTTTGGCGGAATCGGCGGCCATATACAACATATCACCGCGCCCCAGCAACTGCTCGGCCCCTTGCACATCAAGGATGACCCGACTATCAACCTGTGAGGTGACGGCAAAGGCGATTCGCGAAGGGAAGTTGGCCTTAATCAAGCCGGTGATCACATCGACCGAGGGGCGCTGCGTGGCGATAATCAGGTGGATACCGGTGGCACGCGCCATCTGCGCCAGACGGCAGATATACGTCTCTACCTCGTCCGGCGCCATCATCATCAGATCGGCCAACTCGTCGATCACAATCAAAATGTAGGGCATCGGCTCCAGATCGGAGCGCCGCCGCGCCATCTGCTTATAGCTCTCCAGATTACGCACGCCATGGCGGGCGAAAATCTTATAGCGCCGCTCCATCTCGCGGGTCGCCCACTTGAGCGTCGGCACCACCCGCTCCAACTCGGTCACCACCGGCGAAAGCAGGTGCGGGATCTGGTTATATACGGTCATCTCGACCATCTTCGGATCGACCAGGATCATTTTGAGATCGTCGGGGCTGTGTTTGAGCAGCAAACCGCAGAGGAAGGCATTCACCGCAACCGACTTACCGGAGCCGGTCGCACCGGCGACCAACAAGTGCGGCATGCGCGTCATATCCGCAATGGCAGGCGCGCCGCTGATGTCTTTGCCGAGCGGCAACTTCAACTTCGCCTTGCTGGCCTCAAACTCCTCGCTATCGATCACCTCGCGCAACCCAACCACAGCGATCGACGAGTTCGGGATCTCGATCCCAACCGCCGACTTGCCAGGGATCGGCGCTTCAATCCGGATCGACGAAGCAGCCAGCGACAGGGCCAGATCCTTTTCCAGCGACGTGATTTTGCTCACCTTCACACCAACTGCCGGCTGCACCTCGAATTGAGTAACGGCCGGGCCGGGATTGACATTCACCACCTGGGCTTCAACCTTGAAACTGGCCAGTGTATCCTCGATCGTGCGTGAGAGGCGGCGGATCTCCTCATCGAGCATGCGCCCGTCGGCCGAGGTTTGTTCCAGCATATCGAGTTTCGGCAACGCCCATGCCCGATGCACCACCGCCGGCATAAAGCCATCAAGCGCCTCTTGAACAACTTCGCTGGCCGGTTCGGGCGGCGGCGGCGACGGGCGCACTTCAGCCCGATTGATCGTCGGCGCAGGCCGCGGCTCCTCCGATTCAACAACCGCTGGCTCGACTTTCTTCGCCGGCAATTTCGCCGGAGGCGGCAATTGAAGCTGTGCGGGCTGGGGCTGCACCAGCGTTTCGGCTCCAGGGCGCTGGAACAGGCTGGCGCGAGCGGGCCGGGCGGCGATCGGCGTCGGCACCAGATCGTCGTCGGCACCCTGTGGCGGCGGCGTAAACGGCAGATCATCATCGGCGCGGCGCGGGGCCGGTTTCGGGCGCGGACGGCGCGACCCGGCCCAGAGAAAGGCCCACAGGCGCGCCATCCGCTCGGCACTGCCGGACAGCAACTCACGCAGTGTGAGATTAAACGTCAGCATCACGCCGGCGATGCCAAGCACCACCACCACCAGGGTGGCAGCCGGCCGCCGATCCCGCGATCGAACAATTCGACCAGCCAGTAGCCGATCAGTCCGCCGCCTTCACCCTGCCGGTCAGGCAACAGAATCGCGTGGATCGGAAACTCCAGCAAGCCCAGCAATGAAAGCAGAATCAGCAGCGTTCCCAGCACATTCGCCCCACTGAATTGGGCATCGTGCATCCGCTCCTGAATCAGGATCGCAATCCCAAGCAAGCCAAGTGTGATCGGCACTGCCAGGGCGCCGGCGCCGAAGGCTCGCCGCACACCGGCAACATAATATACGCCGATCATCCCGGCTACACCAGTGAAGAAAAAGATCAAGGTGATCAGGGCAACCGTAATCAAGCCGAGTGCGAACAACTCGCGCTGATGCTCGGGACGCAGAGTCACCTGAAATGCCGGCGATTTCGTTGTGCTCTTACGCGCCGGCGCCCGACCTTTCGCGGATCGGGAGCTACTGCGGGCTTTATTGCTGCCTTTACTTGCCACAACGTGCCTTTCGTGTCCCAACACAAACGGTACGCTGATTATAGCACATCCGCTCTGACGCCAACAGTTGCGGAAATTTCTGTGTTGTGATGCGGCGAAACGCAACCGCATCACAACACAACTACGCCCCAACGATCAGCACGGCTGCGGGCGCAACCCTGTCGGCATGCCCGGCGGCGCACATACCTTCGGCCGAAGCATTAAAGGCCGATCTTCGGCAAAAAAAAACTGTAACCCTGCCCGGTACGCGCCGTCAGATCGGCGGAACAAACCGTTCCACCGGCGTTTGTCGAGCAGACCCGCAGATGGTAGGTTTGATCAGGCCGTAGGCCGCTGACGGTGATCCGATGTTCGGTTACCGGTGCCGTCCAGACCGCACTTCGTCCACCATAGGCAGCGGTGGTGCCGTACTCAACCCAACCACTCGCCGGCAGATCGCTGTTCCAGCGCAACACCACCCCATCCAGGCCGATCCGCTCAATACGTGGATCGGCCAGCTTCGGGGCGGCAACTGCGGCGCCGGGAGCCTGAATCGTCGCCACGATCTTCTGCAAATAATACAGATCACCGAGTGCGAATGGCCGATCGAGCCAGCGCCGCAGGCTGTTGCGGTCGGCACCCTGACCATAGGCATGGGCCAGGAACAACGACCAGGCCAGATCCGGGCCATGGAAACTCTGCTCGGTAAACGGCTCGATACTCATCGCCGAGGCATGGGTCGCATACCAGAGGATAGCGCCGCGATTGCCCGTTAGCTTGCCCAACTCCGCATCAACCTGCGGGCGCAACTGTTCGCGCAAATACCGCCCGATCTCCGGCGTCAACCCGAAGAAAACCTGCCCGCGAGCGCCGATCGCCGCCGGGGTGTTCAAACTCATGTCCGGCAGCAACTCGGCTGCACGGTTACGAAAGGCGGCGAAGTTCAAGCCGGTATTCAAGGCTGCGGTGCCACGCTCCAGGGCATCGCCGGCAGCCGCGTTCTTGCCAAGCCGGGTCGCAATCCGGTAGTATCCCACCGCACCGGAGATCCGCGCATAACTGTTTAACTGCGTCCGATACGACTTCCAGAGCGCATCGATCCGCTCCCAGCGCGACTCAACATACTCCCACTCGCCGACATACTCCCCGTAGGCCCAGAGCGCATAGATCGTTTGCACCGGCGGCGCCGGCGGTGGGTAAGTATTCAATTCATCACGAAAGGGAATGCTGTACGCCGTGCGATCAACCCCTTCGCGCAGCCAGGGTAAACCGCCGAAGGGCAGGCTCGCCAGCGGATCGTAGCGCTCGATCTCGCGCCGCAAATACTGCTTCAATTCGGCCTGTAATTCCGACGAAATGTAAGGGTAAACGCTACTCAGCGTGTAAATCATTTCGCCGGGATCATACCAATAGGCATTGCCACTCACCAGCGACGAATTATGCGAGATCGAAGCCTGTCCCTCATCCGGCTTCTCCGTCTCGGTCGGCCAACTAAAGGTTGTGGCCCAACCGCGCTGGATGAAAAGCGGTTTCATATGGCCCTGGGTAGCCACGATCCGGCGCACTTCCTGCTCCAACAATTGCACCAGATCGGCGGGTGGCTCGGCAACCGGTCCAGCCGGCGCAGCACTGATATACGTAGCCAGATCAGCTGTTGTGCGAGCGGCCGGCAGTGCTGCCGACACCGCGCGTGTGCTTGCCGCAGGCCCAAGCGAAACTCGTTCAGCGCTGCGGCTGCCGGGGTTCACTGCTGCGGCAGCGCCGGCTTCCGGGCCGATAGCGGCCAACCCACCGTCGCCGACCCGCCAGAAGATCCGGCCGGCGGCGACAATCGCCGGTACACGGGCGTTGCCCTCGCCATTCGCCGGGCTTTGCGGCTCCTGGGGCGCCGGGAAGAACGGCATCAACGCATTATTCGACTGGCATTGGCTGCCACAGCCGGGATAATTGTGCGACACCTGCGCGATCCCGACATTCGCGCCGCTGGCCAGATCGATCGCGCCTAAACGCTCCCAACTGTTGATCAACAGCAGATCCCCGGCCAGCGACAGCTCGGCGCCTTCGTCGGAAGTGGCGCGCCACTGGTAGCTGAACTCATTGCTCGCCAGGATCGTCTCAGCCGTAAAGTTCTGTGGATCGAGCCGGATCATATCGGCGTCGTACTTTGTGGCGATATGCACCGCGATCGGCGAGTCGTTCTGAATGCCGCGGCGTGTTCGTGCAAACATAAAGGCGTCGCCGTCGTATACCGTCGGCGGCGCCGGCGTATCCTGATTACCGCCGGTATACAGCAGCGGCGGCGTGCCGCGACTCTTGCCGTCGGCGGTGTTTAAGGCAAAGAATGTTTGCTGATCGGGATGTGTAGCCAGATGCTGCGTGATCAGGGGGCGGATCGCCTGCCAGTCGGCAGCCGGATCGGCACGTAGCTCACCGGCCTGATCCAGCACGGCATCGCCGCGGAACAACAGGTCACGGAAGTGGCGCAACGGCATTGTGCGGAAGATCACCGTGTCGCCGATCACCACCGGCCAGCGATCGATCGTACTCTGGCCCTGCAATGGCGTGCGCCAGATCTCGATTCCGTTTGCGGTATGCAGCGCATAGGCGCGCATATCATCGGCGACAAAGAAGATCCGTTTGCCGTCGGACGCAAGGGCCGGCGGACTCACGATCGGCCCATCGGCGCGAAAATTCCAGCGCAGCGCGCCATCGGCAACTGCGAGCGCCGCCAGAACGCCGCTTGTCGAAGCGACATAAACAGTATCGCCGGCAACCAGCGGGGCTGCGGTAATCGCCAGGCCCATGCGAAAAATCCAGCGGTCGCCGCCGTCGCTGGTACGCAAGCCGCGAACAAGCCCATCATGGGTTGCCACGATCAGCGTATCGCCGGCAACTGCGGCGCTGGTACGAATCGGACTGCCGAGATCGCGGCTCCAGAGGATAAGCGGCGCGCCGCCGGCCTGGTCGGCATCGGCGTCGAGCGCATGGATCTGGCCCTGCAAATCCCCGATAAACAGCCGCCCGCCGGCCACAACCGGCTGGGTACGAGCGGCGAACGAGCCAGCATTCCAGCGCCAATAAAAGCGGTATGGCCCACGCACTTGCTGCGGTGATGCACCGCTTCGCTGTCCATCATACTGGAGTTGCGGCCAATCGGCGCCGGTTTGGGCCAGCGGTGCCGCCTGCACCACTGCGGCGCCGGCCGGTAACAGACTAACCAGAATCGCAAGCAGAATAAGATGTCGTAGCACAACTTTCCCTTTACTTCGATCGTCGCATCAATACCGGTACTCGCGGTATAACATATTCCCCCGCCCCACTCAATAGAACTATCGTCATCCGCCAGCCTTTGCTGTCATCAAAGCTTCATTTGGCAATTTTCTTCTATTTTTTGGCAATTTTCGCCAAATCTATTGACATTTCTTCAAAAATGTACTAAAATCGCCGCGTCGATAGTAATAAACACCAATGGCAAGTAGAATTTCGCCAAAATTGAAGGGAGGGCCACATGTTGCACGAGATCTACATCCAGCAAGAGTTACAGCGGGTGCAGAATCGCCGCACTGAACCTGCCATCAAACATCGCCTGGCGCTTCACGATCACTTGCGTCGCCAGGCACCCCTGCGCCGCCTCTCGCGCCGCCTCGGTCGGGCCTTGATGCAACTCGGCACCCGTATTCACGCCTATGGCGCCGATCAGCCGCACCGGCTCAGCAGCCCCATCCCGCCGATCGTCGATTTCCGCTTGTAACGCGGCGGCGCCGGCAACACAAACAGCGATTCTTCCCCCTGCCGGAGGCAATTGGAGCGAGACCCGAGGACACGGCGCCGAGCAGCGTGTAACGTGTGTCGTACGAAAGGAGTCATCCATGCATCGCATTATCACCCGCGACCCGATCAGCGGAGGTGAACTTGTTGTCACCCGGCTTGAATGCGCTGAAAGCGGGATCGTGATCGAAGGCCAGTTTCACTTCGGCTGGATCGGCCGGCTGAACGCCGAACAGCTCGAATTTGTCGAGTTGATGCTCAAGAATCGCGGCAACATCCAGAAACTCGCCGCCGAGATGGATATTGCCTATAACACCGCCCGCGCCCGCCTCGACGAGATCGTCACCGCCCTTGGCGGCAGCCCTGAGTTAAACGGCCGGCATGATCGCCGCCAGGTGCTCGATCGGCTCGCCGCCAAAGAGATCAGTGTGGAAGACGCAATGCGCCTTCTGAAGGCCTAAGTCGATGATATCGAACAGCGAACGTAATCGCATCCTGAAAATGCTCGAGTCGGGCCAGATCTCAGCTGATGAAGCCTCCGGCCTGCTCGACGCAATCGGCACTGAGCCGCCCCGCACCAGCGAACGCGCTCGCACCAAACTTGTGCGTGTCCGTGTCACCAATCTCGCCAGTGGTCGTCTGACCGCCAATGTCACTATTCCGGTCGGCCTGATCAATGTCGGCCTGCGCTTAGGAGCACGTCTGGCGCCGCAACTAAGCGGCAGCGCCCTTGGAGATCTGGTACGCGCTATTCAAAACGGCGCCACCGGCCGCTTGCTCGAATGGCAAGATCTCGAAGAGGGTGAGCGCGTCGAACTGATTGTCGAATAAAGGAGCACACTGATGACCGAGCAGCGTTTTTCGGTCGGCGCCGCACCGCAGGTGCTGATCGCACATATCGACGGCGATATTCATATCGAAGCCTGGGACGAAGCCGCGATCCTGGTTGAGTCGGACGGCAAAATCCGCGAATTGTACCAGGAGGGCGAGGCCCTGATGGTGCAGAATTGCAACGACGACCTGAGCCTGCGCGTGCCTGGCGGCGCCCAGATTCGGATTGAACACAGCCATGGCGATCTCGATATCTCCGGCGTGGCAGCGGTCTCCTGCGATCATATCTCCGGCGATGTCGAGATCGAGTCGATCGGCGGTCCGGTTGAACTTGGCAATCTGGCCGGTGATCTGGAGATCGACGGCGCACCCGAGGTGCGCGCCGCCAAACACATCGGCGGCGACGTGGAGCTACGAAGTGTGGCCCGCGCCGAACTCCAGCATATCAGCGGCGATCTGCAAACCTCGGGCGTGCCGGCGCTTCGGCTTGGCCAGGTCGATGGTGATGTCGAAATTATTGGGCTGGCCGAGTCGCTGGAGGCCGAACATATCAGCGGCGATCTGGAGCTTGAGGCGGCGCCACAGGCTGCCGTCAGCGTCGGCGATGTCGGCGGCGATGTTGAACTACGGGGCGGCCGGCGGATGCAGTGCGGGCAGATCGGCGGCGATTGCAGCATCACGAGTCCGCTGGTCGATACGCTGATGCTCGGCAATGTGGGCGGTCATCTGGAAGCGCCGCAGGTTGAGGAGTTGCGCCTGGGCAATGTCGGCGGCGATGTTGAGCTTGCCGGCGTTACGGCCCGGGCGAGATCGGCAATGTCGGCGGCGATGCGAACCTCGGCAGTCTGAATGGCAGCCTCGAACTCGGCAATGTCG
>JAAUQO010000130.1 GCA_012032775.1 Oscillochloris sp.
CGCCAGATTGCCCTCGACCACGGTCACATCAAAGGCGAAATCGGCCGTCTCGGGGCCATAAAACGAGCCGAGGCCGAGCGCTTGTTCAGCCTCGGTTGGCCCCGCAAAGAGTGCGGCCAGGGCGACACGCATCGGATCTTCGCCCGCCGGCACATCGACAGTTCGCGCCGCTACGATCATCTGAGAGAGATCGGGGCCGCCGCTTGGATTACACACAAAAAAGACCCGCACCGCCTTCGTGCGATCGGGCGGCGACAAGATCTCGGGCAGGCCGCACCAGGCCGGATCGCGGCCGGCATGAAGGCCGGTTGGCAGGGCATGGCGACGCAGGCCCTCCGGTGTCAGCGCTGTGAGCCAGGCATGGGTGGTGCCGACAACGGTCTCCGTCGAGGCGGCAATATTACAGCCGCCCAACATAACAGCGATCAGCCCCAGCAGCACGATGCGGAAGCGCAACCTCATGATCGCTTCCTCCGGCCTGATTTCTCGGCAGCCCGTTGCAGGTTCTGCGCAACCCGCGCCTGAACGATCCGCGTAACCAGATCCAGCGGCAGCGGCTCGCTCAGTGGAAATTGCACCGATCCTTTGGCCCGTTTGTACGGCGCTAACTCTGCGTCGAAGGCACTCATACCGCTTGGCGTCGGGTACAGGCCGATATGTTGTTTGTACGCGGCGAAATGCACCAGATTGCCATGCAAGCTAAAGGTCGGCATTTTGTAGCTGATGCGCTCTTCGGCCTCGGGGGCGGCGGCCTTGATTGTGGCGCGCAGTTGCTTCAACAGCACCTGAACATCTGCCGGAAAGGCGGCGATATACTCATCGATCGAGGCGAACTCGGCGGGCGGAGCGGTTGCGTCCATAAGCGTCAACTTTGGCTAAGAACGGATAGGTGATGCCTGAACTGTACGCTGTTTCCGTGCCACATGCAAGGATCTTTGATAAGCATGCCGGATAGGTGAGCGCCTGATTCTTGTGCCCACTTATCCGGCATTACGCCTCAGGCAGCAGCACTCAGTCGCTCCGTCAGCGCATCCTCCAACACCATCGCGCCGATCGGCAGCAACGGCACCAGCGAGAGGTTATACGCTTCGCCGGCCTTGCCTTTCAGGCGCAACCCCCGTTGCCCGATCCAGATCAGCGTCGGCAGCGCGGCCGGGATCGCGGCAAGTACGATCGCCCGCGGCAGACGGCGCTCGCGGGGGAGTTTGCCGAGCAGGAACTGGCCCAAAGTGGTGATTGCGAGCGTGTTGAAGATCAAACGAGTATGCTCGCCGACACTTTCGTCACGCAGGCTGAGATAGGGGATTTTCGGCCAGAATTGCTTGCTGTTGCCGTGCAAAATCACCATCACAACGACATTTGCGAAGATATAGCCGATTTTACCGCCGATTGTACGCATCTTTGCGCTCCTTCTACTGCAAGGTAGAGTAGATGATGGTCGGACGAGCAAAGGTCGTCCGACCATCATCTATATGCATATTTGGAGTATAACAAGCACAAGCGCTGTGCGGCGTTATCGTTTCTCCATTCTGCATTCTGCATTCTGCATTCTGATAGTCTCGTTACAGGGGCGTTTTATACTCGCACACAGGAGTACGTCAAATGCAGGGAGATCATCGATGCAAGCAATAGAAACCATTCCACTCAACCTGATCTTGCTTGGCGCCGGCCTGTTACTGATGCTGGTGGCGCTTGTGCTCGCGGCGATCGCCTGGCGTGGCGAGAGCGGCTTGCTGGCGATGCGCGACACCCCAACCTTTACCGCCGCCGAGGTGGCCGAACGGCATCGCTGGGCGCTTCACGGTACGATCGATTTCGGCGAACCAATTGAACTTGCCGGAACAATCGACTGCGATGAAATGTTGCTTGCGCCATTCAGCGGCACCCGTTGTATCGCCTACGACAGCGCGATGCACGAGGAACGCGAAACCCATGTCGGACGCGACCACTATGGCAGGCCGATCGAGCGTGAGACCAGCGGACGCGATATGCACGATCGCCAGGTGTCCCGGTTTTACATTGTTGATAGCAGCGATAGCCGGATTGCCGTCGATCTGCGCGGCGCCGGCCTCGATATGAAAGAGACTCTGGCCCGCTACGAGAGCTACACCGGCATGGGCGGCAGTGAGCGCGAGATCTGGCGCGAAGAACGGGCGATCCCGGTTGGTGAGCCGGGATATGTGCTTGGGTATCTGCGCGACGACAACGGTGTACCGGTGATCGGCGCCGACCCGACCGGCAAGAATCGCCGCTTTCTAATCAGTTACCGCAACGAAAAAGCCCTTAGCGGCTCGCTTCGCCGGCGCGCCTATAGCCTGTATCTCGCCGGCGGTCTTAGCCTCGGCGGCGCAGCAGTATTGATCTTTCTGGCGCTGCGCTGAACGCTGGTGGCTGGAATTTGGGCGGCTGCGCTGTCCAAACTCCAGCCACTGAACACGCGCATCCAACTTGCGCCGGTCGGCGCAAGCTGCTATACTACACATGTTAGCCACAGTTGGAACTGATGGCGGGCGCACAGCGCACCGTAGGTTCCTTGACTGAGGCTTTTTTTGTTGGCTATCACCAGCGAAAGGAAAGTGCGAGGATGGAGAAGAAGGAACTCCTGCAAATCACCGTCGAGCATATCGACATCAAAGTTGTCAACGTGGTGCCGCTGATCGAGATGATGGAACAGACGGCATTTCAGGCCCGCAATCTGGCCCGCGCCGCCCGCATCGTCGATGCGATGGTCGCCGATCCTCAGGCCAGCGTGATCCTGACCCTGGCCGGAAGCCTGATCTCGGCCGGCCAGAAGGCGGTTATCCTCGATCTGATCCGCTGCAATGCAGTGGATGCGATTGTCTCGACCGGCGCAAATATTGTCGATCAGGATTTCTTCGAGGCGCTCGGGTTCCGCCACTACCAGGGTACGCCCTTTGCCGACGATAATGCGCTGCGCGAGCAGATGATCGACCGCATCTACGACACCTATATCGACGAAGAGCAGTTGCGTACCTGCGATGAGACAACCAGAGTCATCGCCGACAGCATGCAGCCCGGCGCGTATTCCAGCCGCGAGTTCATCCGCGAGATGGGCGCATACCTCGATCAGCATCACTCCGACGCCGAGAGCATCGTGCTGGAGTGCTACCGCCGCGATGTGCCGATCTTTGTGCCGGCGTTCTCGGATTGCTCGGCCGGATTTGGCCTTGTGGCGCATCAGGTGGCCCGCCCCGATGCCCATGTCAGCATCGACAGCGTGAAGGATTTCCGCGAACTGACGGCGATCAAGGTCTGGGCCGGCACCACCGGATTGCTGATGATCGGCGGCGGCGTGCCGAAGAACTTCGTGCAGGATATCGTTGTTTCGGCTGAATTCCTGGGCTACGATGCGCCGATGCACCAGTATGCCGTGCAGCTCACAGTGGCCGACGAGCGCGATGGTGCGCTCTCCGGTTCGACCCTGAAGGAGGCCAATTCGTGGGGCAAGGTTAGCCTGGCCCAGGAGCAGATGGTCTTTGGTGAGGCAACGGTGACGTTCCCGCTGCTGGCCGGCTATGTCTACCACAAGGGAAGCTGGAAGAACCGCCGGCCGCGCGCCTGGACCAAGGCCCTGGCCGAGCGCACCCTTGTGGCGGAGTCGGTTAAGGCGTAGGGCAGGCATAGGAAAAGCGTGAGCGGTGAGGTATAAGGCGGCCAGCCTTTACATCCATCATCGCTCACGCCTCACGTCTGGCGCCCGTCAGGTTTCGCGCCTCACGCTACTCAATACTGATCGCCCAATCCGAGACGTAGGGTGCATTCCACTTCAGCGATCCGCTGACCGGCCCAAGATCGATCTCGGCATACGGCAGCTTCGTATCCACGGCGACAGCCCGTAGCGAATCGTTCAATCCACTCAGATCAATTGTGACGGTGTCGGCATCCTCGCGATAGACCACCAATCCACTGCCGTCGCCCCGCTCCAAACAGAATCCATTACTGCGTGGATCGCAGAATTGCATCCCGGCCCCAAAGCGATTCTGCCAGAAAGTTGCGTAGGTCTTGATCTGATCGGCGTTCGGATAGATCGCCGAACCATCGCCATAATCGCGCCCATCGAACACATTTCCCCAGATGTTGGCGATCCCACCGCCGAGCACCGAGTGCCAGAGACCACGGCGGGTTGCGTCGAGGGTATAGTTACGGTCGGCATAGCGCCGTTCCGTGGGGAAGATCCGGTAACGATCCTCGGCGAAGATCGGCCGGTCGGGCGAGTCGGCGCGCATCTGGCGGTACACCGGGTAGCCCGGCAGCAGCCATTCGTACGAGCGATAGTCGAGGTTGTAGCTGAGTTGGGTAATCTCGTTCTTGCCGCTGCGGGCGCCAAGCAGATGATCCCAGCCCATCTGGGCGTGCATATAGCTGTGCCAGGTCTCCAACTGTTCCCCATCGACCCACTCGTACAGATCGTAGCCGTACCCCAGGGACCAGCCGGGCAATGGGCCAAGGCGTGCGGCAATATAGCGCTGCAAGCGTTGATCGATCGGGCCGTTCAAGCCCCAATCCTCGGGGTTCTGATTGCGCTGCGAATCGCCCCACATCCACAGATGCACCACACCGCCGGCAGCGTAAGTCTCGCTGATCAATTGATCGAGCGCGGCGAAGGTACGCAAATCAGGATTCGGATCGGCGGCGCTGATCTGGCTACAGCTACTCTGATCAATCTCGAACCAACGGCACTGCATCGAAAGATGAAAGCCGTTAAACCCATGGCCGCGCAGGAAAGTCGCAATCCATGCTTCCGCCAGGTTTGGGTCGGCGGCGAATTTCGGAATAGACGGCGCCATCACCAGTTGCGGCACAAAGGCCTGGCCGCTGCCGCTACGCGACCAGACAGCGCCATCGGCAACCACAAATCCGGGCAGATCGGACGACTCCACGATCACGGTGCCGCTGATGCCGTTCAACTCGGGATCATCACTGGAGGTACGGAAGCTCCAGGCGCCCGGCTGGGTTCCGGTAAAACGCAGGCCCCAGGTATCGCCGCCAGCATAAAAGAAGGCGCTGCGCCGCACTTCGCCCGACGCCCTATGCACGAACTCGGCCGATGCGAGCAGATCAAAGGGATTACCGGCGTACGAGGGATTCTCAAAAGCCCATTCGACAACGGCCCACTGCAAGGCAACCCGATTGTACGCCGAATCCTCCGCAATAACCGTCGGCTCGACCGTCGCCACAATAGGCGGTTCAGCCGTCGGTTCGATCGTCGGCACGCCGGTCGGTTCGCCGGTCGGTTCAGCCGTTGGTTCAGCCGATGCATCAGGCGCGGCCGCTACAACCATCACCGAATAGTTGCTCTGCGCACCTGCGGCGGGCGACGCCAGATTTCCGCCCAGGCTCAGTGGCCCGGCCGCGAACGAGCGAACATAGAGCGCCCGCGGCACATCGGTCGTTTCGATCGTTGCGCCGGCCGGCGTCCAATCGGCAAGCCAACCGGGCAATTGCGTGGCTCGTGCATCATAGGCTACATACACCAGGGCCGGGGCGGTAAGGGTAAAGCCGAGAAAGGCCTCGTCGGCGACGGATTTATCGTTATTGGCGGTGCGAACATAGGTTGCGCCGAGCAGATAGTCGGGCAGGCCGGAAAATACAAAGCGCCGCCGATCGGTATATAGCGCTGCATCAATGGCGAGCGTGTCTAATTCGTAGAAACGATCGCTGGCAACCGTAAGCTCGCTCACTAAAGGTGGAGTAGCTTGATCTTGGGCATTGGAACGCCATATCCAGAGTGGCGCAGCAATCAATCCAATCAGCAAGATGATCAGGGCGAATGCGAATGGACGGCGAATATGGTCGATCAATGACATGCTCCTTCACGATTCCGCTGCGGGCCTTTTGGCCGTCAGTATTTGCTTACCATTTCTGGAGTGATCTTCGCAAGCCGCATTGGATGACATTTTGATGACATAGTTAAAAATTAGTTAATAGGCCGCTCTGGATTGAGCAGCGACGCCGGGCGACCGGACACGCGCAGCCATGGCCCTGTGCTATAATCGCGCCGATACCAGCCACGAGGAGGCTGATGGAGCTATCGCAAACAACCAGGCGCCCTACCACCGAACCGGTTGTCGGGATTAGCCGAATCCTGAATCTGGCGCTACCGCTACTCTTAGCGTTAACCGCTACACTACCGCGTTTGATCGGGCTACGTGATTTTCTTACCACCGACGAGGCCTATCACTGGATGACGCGCACCGAGCGCTTTGCCGCCGCCATTGGCGACTGGCGCTGGGCCGACACGATTCTCACCGGCCATCCCGGCGTGACACTGATGTGGCTCGGCAGTTTCGGCCTTCAGCTAGAGCGCTTTGCCGTTGCGCTTGGGTTTGTCGCGCCGCCCGATCAACTCGGTCATCTGGCCTGGTTGCGCAGCGGGCCGGCGCTGTTCCACGGGCTTGCGCTGATCGGCGGCTGGCTGTTGCTGCGCCGGCTGTTTCGGCCCGAAGTTGCCCTAACCGCCGCATTGTTCTGGGCATTGTCGCCGTACCTTGTTGCCCACGGACGATTGTTGCATCTTGATGCGCTGCTCACCGATTTCTGCACCCTGACGCTGTTGGCAACGCTGGTTGCCTGCCGCGAGCATACCCGCTGGCCGTGGATCGCGCTTTCGGGCGTACTGGCCGGTCTGGCCTTGCTCACCAAAGGCCCGGCCCTGATCATCTTGCCGGTAGTTGGCCTGACCCTTTTTGGGCTGGCACCACGAGCAGCGACCACAAACCTTGCGGCCTGGTTCATCCAGGGCTTGCGCTGGTCGCTTAGGCGCTACCTGCCCTGGCTGCTTGTGGCCCTGCTCACCGCATGCCTGTTCTGGCCGGCGCTCTGGGCGGCTCCACAAACTGCGATCGAGCGCTACCTGGGCGAGATCATCGGCAACGGCGGCCGGCCGAACGGCGACGGCCAGTTCTTTCTGGGCCGCGCCGTAGCCGATCCCGGCCCGCTGTTTTACCTGCTGGCCGGCCTCTTCCGGCTGACTCCGATCGAGTTGTTGGGGGTGATTCTGGCGCCGCTGGCCCTGATCCGCAGCAAACCACAGGATCGGGCGATCTTGCTGGCGCTGCTCGGTTTTGTAGCATTCTGGACAGTTGTGATGACGGTTGGGCCGAAAAAGTTCGACCGCTATACGTTGCCGACATGGCCGGCGCTGCTGACCCTGGCTGCTGCCGGCATCTGCGTGGCAGGCGCCTGGATTGAGGCCCGCTTCAAACCAGTGCGCGCAACCATTGTTCTGCCGGTGGCCATTGTGCTTTTCCAGGGGGTAACGCTGGCCTGGTATCATCCGTACTACCTGAGCTACTATAACCCGTTGCTCGGCGGTGGGCCGGTAGCAGAGCGCTCATTCTTGATCGGTTGGGGTGAAGGGATGGATCAGGCCGGCGCATGGCTGAGCGCCCGACCGGACATTGGCGAAGGGCAAATTCTCTCGGCGCTACCGCCGACCTTGCAGCCGTTTGTGCCGGTGCCGGTGCAGAGCATTCGCATGCTCGACCAGGTGCCGGCGAACTATGCGGTCGTCTACCTGGAGTCGCTTCAACGCGGCGATCAACCCGAGGTGTACGCCCAGATCCGCCAGACACTGCCGCTGCACACCGTCACGATCCATGGAATCGCGTATGCGCAGATCCACCAGTTGCCGCAACCGTTCGACAACGCGGTTGGCGCGAACTTCGGCGATGCGTTGCATCTACGTGGCTACAGCGTTGGGCGTGAGCCGGGCCGGCTGATTATCACGCCGGCGTGGGATGTGCGCGGATCGCTCACGAACGACCTGTTCGCCTTTATCTATCTGTACGATCAGGCCGGAAACCGGGTGGCGCAGATCGATGTGCCGCCGGGAGGCGCAAGTAGACCGCCGACAAGCAAATGGGAGCCGGGCGCGCAGATCGCGGTGCCGCTTCCGATCGATCTGCCGGCCAACCTGCCCGCCGGCAACTATCAGGTGGTGCTCGGGTTGTACGATCCGGTGAGTTTTTCGCGACTAGCGCTCGCCGTCGGCCCGGCTTTCGATCCGGCAATTGCCGGCGCCGATGCCCTGCTGCTCGGCGAAATTGTGATCGAGTAGAAGTGGAGTTGATGATGCCGGATCGTCGCACCCGCCGTGTGCTCCTGGTGGCGCTGCGCCTGATGGTGAGCTGCGGCCTGATCATATATCTTGTCTGGCAAGCGGATCCCGCCAATATCTGGGCCCGCTGGCAACAAGCCGACTTCGGCCTGATCGGCCTGGCGCTGCTTATTCAGCTCGGCTGTGTGGCCCTGAGCGCCTTCAAGTGGGATGTGTTGTTGCGCGCACGCGGCATGCAAATCCCCTATCGCTGGCTGCTGGCGGTCTATTTCATCGGGCAATTCGCCAATAACTTTTTACCCACCTCGGTGGGCGGTGATGCGTTGCGCGTGGTGCAATTGGGGCGCCGCATAAGTAGCTATGCCCAGGCCAGTGCCTCGGTGTTCATCGAACGGCTAACCGGGTTCGTAGCACTGAGCCTGATCGCCAATCTGGCGCTCTTGATTACGTCAACTGATCTATTCGGCACGCGGTTGGTGAACGACCCGACCCTGAGTATCGGCGCGGCCGCATTTGCCCTGGCCGGGGTTGCGGCGGGCGCGGCGGCATTGGCGGCGCCCTGGTTTCTGCGGATCACCGGGGTGCGCCTGCCGGCGCGCATTCGTAAGCCGCTCCAGAGTATCGCCGATGCCCTTGGCGCATATGCCGGCGATCTGCCGACCCTGCTGAAAGCGCTTGGACTCTCGTTGCTCTTTCATCTGTCCTGGATCAGCCTGCATATTGTGGCCGGGCTTGCGATTGGAATCGCGGCGCCGCCGATCATCTATGCGGTGATGGTGCCGCTGACCGATATGCTTGGCCTGGCGCCGATCTTCTTCAATAACCTCGGCGCCCGCGATTTTATGTTCACACTCTACCTGGGTCAGATCGGCATTCCAACCGCCTCGGCCCTGGCATTAGCCTTTACCGCCTTCACCATCCGCCTTGTGATCAGTTCGCTCGGCGGCCTGGTGTTGCTGTTCGGCGGTGTCGAGTTTGCCCAGGCCACCGCCGAAGAGCCGGCGCCGGAAGAAGCGGTGGTGCCGCAGGGATCGGGCGATACTGTAACCCGGTGAGATTGCGTTAATCACGCTGATTTGCTACAATACGCGATCGGGACAAAATTACGAAATGTAGGAACGATTGCCGCTGGCGCCGCCGGTTTTTTGGCGCGGGCAACAACATACAGATTGAGGAAGTTCTGTGACCAAACCGATTGTGGCCCTGATCGGGCGACCGAATGTGGGCAAGTCTACCTTTTTTAATCGCCTGATCGGCGAGCGCCGGGCAATTGTCGAAGATATACCCGGAACCACGCGCGACCGGATTTATGGCGAGAGTTTTTGGAATGGGCGCGATTTTACGGTGGTCGATACCGCCGGCATGCTGTTCGGCGAAGATGATCCGAACCTGCCGGCGGTCGAGATCAGCCGGCGTATGCTGTCGCAGGCGCGGGTGGCGGTTGATGAGGCCGACGCGGTGATCTTTATGGTCGATGGCCGCGAAGGCTTAACCGCCGCCGATAGTGAAGTTGCCGATCTGCTGCGCCTGAGCGATAAGACGACGGTGTTGGCGGTGAATAAATGCGATAGTGTCGAGCGCTCGCTCGATGCGGTCGAGTTTTATGCGCTGAATCTCGGCGATCCAATTCCAATGAGCGCATTCCATGGCCTCGGCACCGGTGATGTACTCGATCAGGTTGTGGCCGGCTTCGCGCTGAGCGAGGTCGAAGAGGAGGCGGAGCGCCATTTGCATGTGGCGATCGTCGGCCGGCGAACGTCGGCAAATCGTCGCTGCTCAACAAATTGCTCGGCATTGAACGCAGCGTCGTCTCGGCGGTTCCCGGCACCACCCGCGATAGTATCGACACCACGATCACCTTCCACGGCCAGCAGATCACCCTGATCGATACCGCCGGTATTCGCCGCTCGGGGAAGATCGAGCGCGGGATTGAGAAGTATTCGGTGCTGCGCACATTGCGCGCGATCGAGCGCTGCGATGTGGCGCTGCTGCTGATCGACGCCGAAGAGGGTGTGACCGCTCAGGATACCCATATCGCCGGGATGATCCTGGAGGCGAAAAAAGGTGTGGCGCTGCTGATCAATAAGTGGGATGCGGTCGAGAAGGATAACGAAACCTACTACCGTTTCATGGATCAGGTGCGCGAGGCGTTCAAATTCATCGACTACGCCCCGATTGAGTTTATCTCGGCACTTACCGGCCAGCGCATCGGCCGGGTGCTGCAACTGGCCGGCGAGATCTACGATCAGCGCCAGAAGCGCGTGCCGACCAGCGAACTCAACGATTTCCTGCGCGAGTCGGTGCGGGTGCAACCACCCATGGCGGTGAAGAAAGGCGCGCACCTGCGGCTGTACTACGCCGTCCAACCCCAGATCGAGCCGCCGGTTTTCCTGTTTTTCGCCAACGACGGCGACTGGTGCATTGGTCGTACGGCCGTTATCTGGAGAACCGCCTCCGCGAACGCTATGGCTTCGGCGGCACCCCGATCGTGATCGTCTTCCGCTCACGCGAACGCAAAGACGAGAAATAAGCATGGGCGGAGCATGCTCCGCCCAGGCAATCAATCCTCCAACGTCGCAAACAGATCGGCCAATCTTTCCGCGCGCCGGATCAGGCGCACGCTGCCGTCGGATTCGCGCAATAGTTCGGCCGAGCGGAGTTTACCATTGTACGAAAAGCCCATCGCATGGCCATGGGCGCCGGCATCGTGGATGACAACGAGGTCGCCGGGTGCGAGCGGCGGCAGCGCCCGCGCAATTGCGAATTTGTCGTTGTTCTCGCAAAGCGAGCCGACGACATCGTACACCGCGCGCGCGGGCAGGTGTTCTTTGCCGGGAACCGTGATGTGGTGGTAGGCACCGTACATGGCCGGGCGCATCAGGTTGTGCATACTTGCATCCAGGCCGGCGTAGTTGCGGTAGGTCTGTTTGAGATGGCGCACCCGTGTAACCAGATAGCCATGTGGCCCGGTGATCAGCCGGCCGCACTCGGTCGCCAACGCCGGGCCATGTTCGCCGAACAGTTCGCGATAGACGGCCTGCACCGCCGCACCGATCGCCGGCAGATCGGCCGGAATTTCGTCCGGCCGGTAGGGAATCCCGATCCCGCCGCCAAGGTTGATCAATGCGATTGTGATCCCAAGTTTCGCCTGTAGCTCCAGCGCCAGTTCAAACAACAGGCGGGCTGTGGCCGCATGGGCGGCGGTGGCGCGCTCATTCGAAACCACCATCGCATGCAGGCCGAAGCGTCGCACCCCGCGATCACGGGCCGCAGCATAACCGGCCAGTAGTTGTTCCCGCGTCGCGCCGAATTTCGACTCTTCGGGCCGGCCGATAATCGTATTCCCGGCCAGGGCCGGGCCGGGATTGAGCCGAAACGACAGGAACTCCGGCAACCCGGCGTGGCGCTCCAGATCGTCGAGCAGGCCGACATCGTCGAGGTTGATCAGCGCACCGAGGTGCCGGGCGGCGACAAATTCCTCGGCCGGGGTGTTGTTCGAACTGAACATCACTAATCCGCCGCGCAAACCGGCGCGCTCGGCCAGGGCCAACTCGGCCAACGAACTACAATCGGCGCCACAGCCCACGTCGGCAAGCAGGCGCAGAATGTGGGGGTTGGGCGTGGCCTTGAGCGCGAAATATTGGCGAAAGTTCGGCGCCCATGCGAAGGCCTGCTGCAGGGCGCGTGCCGCTGCCCGAATTCCGGCCGCATCGTACACATAGAACGGCGTCGGATAGATTTGGGCGATCGTCGCTAATTCATCGCGCGTGAAGGGCAGATTCATCAAACCGCCTTCTCCAAGAAGCTGTGATAAAGCACAAGTACGCTCAAGCGTACGTACGTTTACGGCGCACAGCGCACGGTGACGGCCTCAAGGCCGTTACAAACCCGCGACGGACGGAGGCCGACCGGTACTAGAATTATTCTCTCTGGCGATTGCACGCTGGTGCATCACAATCGTGTATGATACCAGATGTCGGTGCTGTTTCCCCTAAATGCCCGTTCGCCGGCCCAGAACTGCAGAAGGTTGCCGCATGATATCGCGTTATATGCCATGCTTCCTGATCATTGTGCTGGCTGCCTGCGCAGTTTCACCGCCACCGCCGGTTCCGACACCCAACAACTCCCAACAGCAGCCGGAAGATATCCCGCTGGTGGCGCCCGATAGCCCGCCGGCGCCGACCGCTGCTCCTACGGCGGTGCCCGATCCGACCCCGCTGCTGGCCCGCTGGGGCGACGGAACACCGCTCGCCGCCGCATACATGCCCGACGGCACAACGATCGTCCTGGCAACCGGGCGCAGCCTGGAGTTGCGGGCGGTGAATGATCCCGGCCAGACACGCTGGTGGCAGGCGCTTGATCAGCAACCGCGCGGATTGGCGGTTAGTGCCGACGGTGCCACGATCGCCCTCGCAACCGCGACGGGAATTATGCGCTTCCGTGCGAGCGACGGCAGCCCGATCGATACCCTGGCGCCCGATCTGAATTGCCTTGATGTCGCCCTGGCGCCCGATGGCAGCGCCCTTGCTGCGCTCACCGACGAGCGGATTGTGGTGCTCGATCCGAATGATGGTGCCGCGCTGGCCGAACTCATCCCAGGCGACGAAGATCCGATCGATCCACCGGGGCCGTTCACAACGCTTGATTTTTCACCCGATGGGCAACTGATCGCCAGCGGCGATCTGAACGGCAATGTGATCGTCTGGCGGCGCGACGGCAGCATCGCGCAGACATTCAGCGTCGGGCTACGTGTGATCGCCGATATTGCCTTCAGCCCCGACAACCGCACCCTCGCCGCAGCGTCCGAGGGCTGGCGTTCGGAGCCGGGCGCGGCCTGGTTGTGGGATCTGCCGAGCAGCAGTGAATTGCGCTGGCTCACCCTCAACCCGGATACCAGCTTCCAACCGGCCCTGACCCGGCTCGCATTTGCGCCGGGCGGCAATGAACTGGCGGTCGGCGATCTGTCCGGCCTGGTTTTGCGCTGGTCGCTGAGCGACGGCAGTTTGCGCGGCCAGAGCAACCGGCATCAAGCGGCGATCAGCGCCCTGAGCTACGCACCCGACGGCGGAGCCTTGCTGAGCGCCGGTCGCGACGGTCTGATCCGGATTGCCGCACCGGACGGCGCCAGCAGGGCCGAGATCGAGCGCACCCCGGCGCTGCAGTCGCTGGCCGCCGCCGCCGACGGCGGAATGATCGCCGTGGGCGGGATCGACGGGAGTTTACGTCTGACCCTGGCGGACGGGACATTGCGCCGGCTTGACGACGGACATCTTGGCGCCGTCCACGCACTTGTGATCAGCGCCGACGACCGCCTGCTGATCAGCGCCGGAGCCGACGGCGTGGTGCAAACCCTGGCCTTGCCGGAAAACACGCCGCAGCAACGCATCTCCGCCCACGACGGCGCAGCCCTGGCATTGGCCCTCAGCCCCGACGGAACCGCAGTTGCCTCGGCGGGTGATGATGGCTATGTACGAATCTGGCGTTTGCGCGACGGCGAGCTTCAGCGCGAAATCAAGGTTCTGGAAAGCGACGGGATCAGTGCAACCAATATCCCGGCACTGGCCTGGGCGCCGGACGGAACCATCGCCGCCGGGGTATATGCAGGCGAGATCCGCCGCTACGCGGCCGACAAACAATTGGAAAGCGTGACGATCGCCGACGGCGGCTGGGTGATGAGCTTAGCCTACAGTGGCGATAGTGTGCTGGCGGCCCTCGACGATACAGGCAGCGTCACGATCTGGCGTGGAACGCGGGCCGGGCCGCGCTTGAACGCCACTGGCGTCGCGGATCTGCGATGGGCCGGTGATCGATTAGTTGGTGGCGGCGAGGAGTTGATGGTCTGGAGTAGCGGGAGCAGCCTGGAAGCAATTGCGCGCCGCAGCAACCTGACAATCGCCGGCATCGCACCTGCGGGCGCAGGCCGAATCGCCGTCATCGATCAGGGCGGCTACCTGGAATTGCGCACCATTCCGTGATTCGCGGCAACAGCTAGTACCGGTCGGCCTCCGTCCGTCGCGGGTTTGTAACGGCCTTGCGGCCGTCACCGGGCGCTGTGCGCCGGAGACGCACGTACGATTGAGCGTACTAGAGCATTGTATCGGGAGCACCGGCAAAAAATCAGCGACAGCAACACAAAGCGGAAGCCCCTCCTGACTACGCAGATGCGGATGTAGTCGTGATTGGGTCGATAATCGTTACCGTGTTGCCGAAGACAAGCGCCAGGCTATACACTCCGGGTGCAACACTATCAAAGGCAAAAAAGCCAAGATCATCGATCGGCTCGGCGGCGTACTCCTGCTCATCGGCGATCAGGCGCGCAACCGCATCCTCAACCAGCAGATCATCGGCCCCGAGTAACTGGCCCTCGATCTGAACCGGGGCATCTGCGGTCGCAGCGGGCGTGATCGCCAGCAATAGCTGAAAGCCGTCGGCAGCATAGGTAGCGCGTTGCGGAGCGGATCCGCGCAAGGCAGGGGCGGCAGCGGGCGCCGGCATAAGCGTGGCCTGGATCAGGCGTGCACCGGCACGGGCAAGCTGATCGCGGAAACGCGGCGCGGGCGGATCGGCGATCAGCGCCAGATCGGCGCGGCACTCGGCACACGTCGCCGCATGCGCCTGCACCGCAGACGCTTCTTCGCCGGCCAAAAAGCCGGCCTGGAATGCCAGCAGATCGTCGGCTGCAGGGCAATCGGCACGCAGCAAGGCCGCCGACAGCAGTGCATCGGCGGCACGCAAACCGGCGAGATCGACACGGCAACGGGAACAGGCAGTAATATGCCGAGCGACGGAAGGTGAAGCGACGCCGTCAAGATAGGCGAGCAAATCACCTTCCTGGAGTTGTCCATGCTCAAGATCACGATCGCTCATCGACTGGCCCTTCCGTGCAATCTGTACAACCAATATCCCTACAGCTCTAAACCGCTGCTTAACCACTCAACGCACAAACGGTACCGCTACCGCCACAAATGATAAAAGATCGGATCCGCTTTTTCGAGTAAGTTCTAACACATTCCCAGGCTACGCGCTGCCGGCGCTAACTGCATCGTTCGATCCGGCATGATCATTGCGGCTCCAACAAGGCCCGGCGGGCGCGGCGCAAGACCCGCTCTTTGATCTGACGCACCTGCTCGACATTGCTGAACCGATCGGGATTGGCACCGGCGATCTCGGCCGGACTCAGGCCATCGGTAAATGACAGCCGCAGCACCAACAATTCATCCGGATCGCTCACCGCTTCGCCGATCCAGCGGCGCACCCGATCGAGTTGAGTGGCCCGCGCCAGGCGTTCAACCGCATCATTCTCAGGGCTGGGGACAAACGCCACAACCGGCTCGGCCCGTAGGCGCTCATCGAGCTTTGCCCGTTGTTGCTCACGACGGCGGCGATCGAGCACCGTGGTGACGGCACATTGCTGCAAGTATTTAAGTAATGCGCCGACGTGCGGAAAGCGCGCCGCCAGCGAGTCGGCTCGCCCGGCAAGCGTGCGCCAGAAGCGCTCCAGAGCCTCGCGTGCAGCCTCTTCGGCAACCTCCGGGTCGCTGCGTGCGGCGTACACCCAATCGAGAATCAGCAGATGATACTGGGCGGCAATTGCCGCCCATGCACCTTGATCACGCTGTTCCAGCGCGCGCCGGAACAGTTCAAAACAGTAGCCCTGTTCCTCACGCCGGCCGCGCCGTGATTCTTCTCGACAATGCACAATGACCGCATCTAAACTGATTTGGGCGGGCTCCATCGCCATAACTGCCCCTTCGATGTTTTCGATTGGTTTCGCAGCAACGCCGTCGAAACCAATCGAAAGGATGGCTGATACGTTACTTACGATCCTGAATCGCCCGCCAGACAATCTCGTCGCTGAGCGGCAACGAGGTCACCCTGGCGCCGCAGGCATCACGCACAGCATTAGCCAATGCGGCGGCGCCGGCGATAATCGGCGGCTCACCGATCCCACGCGCACCGAAAGGCCCATGCGGCGACGGATGTGCGACCAACACCGTCTCGATCGGCGGCAGTTGATCAGCGCGCGGCAGGGTATAATCCATAAAACTGGCGGTCAGCAACTCGCCGTTCTCGTCGTAGCGCAGCGCCTCGTACAAACCCCAACCGATACTCTGGGCCGAACCGCCGTGGATCTGCCCTTCGACCAGCATTGGGTTGAGGGCAAAACCGACATCCTGGATTGCGACGTAGCGCAATGGCGTAACCCGCCCGGTATCACTATCCACATGCACTTTGGTGATCACGGCGGCGAAACCCGGCGCGTTGCGTTCCGGCGCACTGCGACCATCGCCGACGATCGGGCCGGGGCCGCCGGCCCGGCTCTCAGCGCGCTTGGCCAACTTGCCGATCGGGATGCTGCGACCGGGAACGCCGCGCACGCCAACCTCGCCGTTTGTGATCTCCAGATCCTCGATCCGGGCCTCGAACTCATCGACCGCCAATTCCAACAGTTGGCGCCTGGCCTCACGCGCGGCTTCCGCCACAGCCCCGGCCACGGTATACGTGATCTGGCTGCCGCCACTCGCACCGGCATAGGGGCCACTGCGGGTATCGCCCTGAACAATTTCAACCTGCGCCGGATCGACGCCGATGATCTCGGCCGCCACCAGCACAAAACTGCTGTTCACGCCGGAGATATCGACCGAGCCGACGTGGACGCGAACGGTTCCATCGGTATCCACCCGGCAGACGGCGGCGGCGGTATTGTTGCCGCATGGGCCA
>JAAUQO010000364.1 GCA_012032775.1 Oscillochloris sp.
GTTTTCGATGAACAACACCGACCCGGGCTCGGGCCCCAACGACTCCAGGCCGTGCCACACCATGTCCGCCTCCAGGTGGCAGCCCTTGCCGGTGTTGATCTGCACCACCTTGGTCCCGGTCGCGGCGATCCGCTCCGCGTCCCGGCTGGTCGCTTGATCCCCCTCCAGCACCGCCACCTTGCTCCCCAACTCCACCAAGGTGCGCTCGAGCAGCGTGGTCTTCCCCGAGCCGGCATGACCGACCAGGGCGAGATGATCTCGGATCGTTACCTGGAGCCACGCACTGCCCATCGCCACCTGGAGCAAGTGGTGAACGCGGTATTGCGGGCCGGGTTCCCGGTCAATCAACCACCGCCGGAAACGTTTCTGGCGCTGATGGCCGAGATCGCGGCGACCGCCCGGCGTTGTTATCGCGAACTGATCTATGACGATCCCGAGTTTCTGGTCTACTTCCGGCAAGCCACTCCGATCGCCGAGATCAGCCGGTTGCGGATCGGCTCACGCCCGGCTAGTCGCCGCAAAAGCGACCGGATCGAGGATCTGCGCGCGATTCCCTGGGTCTTCAGTTGGATGCAAAGCCGCCACACAATCCCCGGCTGGTTCGGGCTTGGCAGCGCCCTGGAGCAATGTATCGTCGCCGGCGAGCCGAACGAGCGCCTGAACTTGCTGCGGCGTATGTACCGCAACTGGCCGTTCTTCCATACCCTGCTCGAAAACGCTCAGATGATTATGTCGAAAGCCGATCTGGAGATCGCCCGCGAATATGCCGAACTGGTGGATGATCAGGCCTTGGGGCAACGCATCTTCGGGCAGATTGAAGCCGAGTTCAATCGTACCGTCGCCCACATCCGCCTCGTCTGCGAAGTCGAGGATCTGCTTGGCGCGCAGCCGGTGTTGCAACGGGCGATTCGCCAGCGCAACCCTTACGTCGATCCGCTCAGCTACATTCAGTTGGAAGTGCTGCGCCGGCTGCGCGTAGCCGAAGGCGAAGATCAGGAAGCACTCGAAACCGCGATCCTGATGGCGATCAACGGTATCGCGGCCGGCTTAAAGAATACCGGGTAGCGCCATGCGTGGCTTATCCTGCGTCCTGCACTTCCAGCATCACCCGCTGCACGGCATTCATCAGATAGCCCTTCTGATTGAAGCGTGCCGCCGGCGGTTGCATCGCGCCGTGCAGATCGGTCGCGCGCAGCAGAATCTCGTGACGACCGGGCTGTGCCTGCCAGGTATACACAAAGCGCCGCCATGAACGCGGCCCAAGATCGTGCAGCAGTTGCGCCTCGGCCCAACTGGTCCCGCCGTCGCAACTGATCTCAACCTTCGCGATCCCGCAGGCCGCCGACCAGGCGACGCCGCAGAGTTGATGGCTGCCGGCTTGCAGAACCGCGCCGTCGCTGTGGCTGGTGAGCAAGGATTTGACCGCTAGTTCGCGCACTTTACCGTAAGCAGCACCGGATTCGTCATAAAGCACATAATTCTGCTGATTATAGATACTGTCCGACTCGTGCGAGATCAAGGTCATCCGGCTGATCCATTTCACCCAGTTGATCCCGCCCCAGCCGGGCACCACCAGTCGCACCGGCCCGCCGTGGATCGCCGGCAACAACTCGCCGTTGGCGGCATACGCCAGCATCGCATCATCGCCGAGCTTACGCAACTCGATCCCGCGCGCAAACGCTCCGGCCCTTCGCCCCAGCACTCGGCCTGCAGCGCATGGCGCTTCACACCGGCCTCTTCCAACAGCAATGCAACCGGCACCCCGATCCACTCAATATTCGCCACCGCGCCATTGTTCCACTGAAGCCCCTCGGTTGGGCAACCTTCAGCGGCAAAGCGCCGCCGCCCATTACCGCTGCACTCCAATACCGCCACATAGCTGCCGGTCGGCATCTGGCGCAGATCGGCCAGATTGATCGTCAATGGGCGACGCACCAGGCCATCGATTATCAACGACCAGTTTTCCGGCGTACAATCGGGCAATGCGTGGTTGTTGCGCATAAACATGCGCGACAGCGGAGTGAGTGTCTCGCTGAGCAATGCCGGCGGCGTCTCAACATTTAGTGGTTCCGCCGACAAAACCGTCAGACGCGGATCTTTGCCGATCGCTTCCAGCGACTCAAGCATGACAGTGGCCGGCACAGTATCAATCGACATTGCAACCCTCATCTCGATCCTGATCAACATTAGCGATCAGATCGTATGGTATCGTTCGGTGGCAGGCAGGTACGGATGATGCCATCAACCTCGCTTCGCTGAACCGAACACCTCGTAGCGCAAATAGTATAATCTTTTCCGGCATGCCCGCGATGACAAACGGTCGGTAGACCTATACAAAAAGTTTAGACGTGCGAATCGAGCCGATGCCGATGGTATGGCGCTTCGACTGCAAAACCAAAGATTTCAAGAAGATGACAGTATTGCCAGAAGGTTCGTTCGTACAGTCAGATCGTGCAATCTTACCTTTCGTTTTGGCATGAAGGAGCCGTCCATGCGCCTGTCATTCTTCGTGGTGCTCACCGCAGCCATGATCGCACTCACATGCACGCCGCCCGTTATTGCCCAATCCGGCTGCGCTACCTCGCCTGCCACTGCGCAACTCCGGCCCGCACCGGTTCTTGCTGCCGATAGCGCATTAGGATTGGTGTTCGCCGCCAGTAGCGGCGGCGCATTTCAAGCGGTTGCCGCCAACAACGGCGGCTATGTCTACGGCGGCGCGCCGTCAGCGGCTTCGGCGCACGCGTGCCGCTCCCCGATCTGGCCCGCGATATCGCCGTAAGCAATGGGCGTGCCTATGTGGCCGCCGGCAGTGCCGGGATCCAGGTTGTTGCCCTTGATGCCCAGGTTGCCGAGCCAATCGGCCGCCTGACAACTGCCGGCCGCGCCGCCGGAATCCGCGTGGCCGGTAGCCGAGCTTATGTGGCTGCTGCCGGAGCCGGCGGCGGCCTCCACATCCTCGACATCGCCAATCCCACCGCGCCACGCCTCCTTGGCAGCGCCCCGACGTACGGCTCCGCCACAGCCCTCGATCTTGCTTCCGGGTTAGCCTATGTCGCCGGCGGGCTTGGCGGCGGCGTCGAGATCTTCGATGTCGCCAATCCCGCCGCGCCGAGCTTACGCGGCGCCCTGATCACTCCCGGTAACGCCCAGGGCATCGCCGTGCGCGGCCCACGGGCCTATATCGCCGCCGGAGTTTGCGGCCTCCAAATCCTCGATGTGGCCGATCCGGCCGATCCGCGCCTGCTCGGCGCCGTTCCACCGGCGGCGAGGCACTGGCGGTCGCGA
>JAAUQO010000131.1 GCA_012032775.1 Oscillochloris sp.
GTGCAGACTATTACTGCGGATTCCGGCGTTCCCCCTCAGATCGATCTCCCCGCCCAGGAAGGAGAATCCGGCGCCCCGGCTCAGTTTAGCTACTTTTCGGCCTCAGTTGAACCGAAACGGATCTCCACTGATGGCGCAACCATGGTGACGATCACATTGCGCGACCTTGTGTTGGCGGAAGTGCCGCAACTGACGGTTTCAACCTGCCCCAACACCGGAGCGCCGAATACTGTGAGCGAGGTTCAATTATCCGATGTGCAGTTGCTCGACTCGCAAACGCTTCAGGCAACTGTGCCGTCCGGTATGAGCGAAGGCATGTATGGGCTTAGACTGACCGGCTCAACCGGCGATGCGCTCAGTCTGATCAACGATTTCGGCATTATGCGCCCTGCCGATGGACAACCAGGATCATGGCGGATTGCGACTGCGTTGCGTTCACCTGGGCGCTACGCATTTGCGACGATCGCTGCTGCCGGCCGGCTGTATATCGTCGGCGGTGATCAGGCCGAGCCGATGGTTGAATCTGCGCCGATTCTGGCCGACGGCAGCCTTGGCGCGTGGCAGGATGAACCGGCGCTCAACACCCCGCGACGTGATTTTGCTCTGGTTGCGGCCGGCGACTATCTCTATGCGATCGGCGGCACGCATCCGAGGGGCTTTACCGCACTGGCAAGCGTCGAACGTGCGCCCTTACTCAGCGGCGGGATCGGCCCATGGGAGACGATATCCGAACTGCCTGCGCCGCGAAGCAGCATTCTTGCCGTTGTTGTTCGCAATCGTGTCTATGCTCTTGGAGGTATCACTTCCGACGATCTGCACAACAGCGCTTTTGCCGCCGACATCTTGCCGAATGGCGATCTTGGCCCCTGGGAGTCGGTCATTCCGCCCGTGGTTCGTGAGCAGAGTATTGCTACTGTAGCCGGTGATTTTATCTACCTCCTCGGCGGCGTTGATGGAACAGTTCAGCGCAGCCGTGTGCGTGCCGACGGCTTTCTGGAAGCGTGGGAGCCGCTACGCAGCAGTTTGCGGAGCCATAGTGCCGGAGGCGCCGCAGTGATCGGCGATACGCTCTACTTGATCGGCGGTTTCTACGGCTGTATCTACGGCAGCAATTTCGTCGAGCGGACCACGATTAACCCCGACGGTAGCCTCGGCCCCTGGGAGCCGGTCGGATCATCGTATTTCGGCCACGGCGACGGTGGCGTTACCGTCTGGAACGATACCCTGTACGCCGTCGGCGGCCTCAGCGGCTTTGGATCGAGCTTTAGCGGCGTCGAGTATGCCCGGTTCGGCGCTCCGGCGCCGAATCAAAACCTGACGCCGCAGATCTGGTTGCCGCAACTATGGCGATAAGGGCTGGAATAGGTTCGCGGCAAGCTGCGACCCTATTCCAACATCGGAATATCGACGCCGTGGTTGCGGGCGAAGTCGATCGCCTCGGGGTAGCCGGCATCCGCATGCCGCACCACGCCCATGCCGGGATCACTGGTTAGCACACGCTCGATCCGCCGCGCCGCCTCGGGCGTGCCATCGGCGACGATCACCTGGCCGGCGTGGATACTGTAGCCGATCCCGACCCCGCCGCCATGGTGGATGCTGACCCAGGTTGCGCCGCCGACGGCGTTGATCATGGCGTTGAGCAGCGGCCAATCGGCGATCGCGTCAGATCCGTCGCGCATCGCTTCGGTCTCGCGGTTAGGACTGGCGACGGATCCGCTGTCGAGATGATCGCGCCCGATCACAACCGGCGCTTTGAGTTCGCCGTTTGCCACCATCGCATTGAAACGCAACCCGGCCCGCGCCCGTTCGCCGTAGCCCAGCCAGCAGATCCGCGCCGGCAAGCCCTGAAATTCAACCTTCTCGCGGGCCATTGTTATCCAGCGCTTAAGATGGGCATCCTCGGGAAACAATTCCATGATCGCCCGGTCGGTGGCGTAGATATCTTCCGGATCACCGCTTAGTGCGACCCAGCGGAACGGCCCTTTGCCCGTGCAGAACAGCGGGCGGATATAGGCCGGCACAAAGCCGGGGTAACTGAACGCCTCTTGCACACCGGCATCGTAGGCTCGTTGGCGCAGATTATTGCCGTAATCGAAGACAATGGCGCCCCGAGCTTTCCAGGCCAGCATCGTGCGGACGTGCTCGGCCATCGACTCCATGGCGCGCCGGTCGTACGCTTCGGGATCGCTGCTGCGTAATTCGGTCGCCGCTTCCAGGTTCATGCCGGCCGGGATGTAGCCGTAGCGCACATCGTGGGCGCTGGTCTGGTCGGTGACGACATCGGGCACAATTCCGCGCCGCAACAACTCAGGCAGCACCTCAGCCGCATTCCCGATCAGGGCGATCGAGCGGGCCTCGCCGCAGGCGCGCGCCTCTTCGGCCCAGGTCATCGCCTCTTCCAGATCGTCGCTGATCACATCAAGCTGGCGCAGACCAAGACGCCGTTCGGCCCGCCAGCGATCGACCTCCACCAGCAAGCCGACGCCTTCATTCAACGTGATCGCCAATGGTTGGGCGCCGCCCATCTCGCCCAGGCCGGCGGTAACCACCAGCTTGCCGCGTAGGCTGGGCCAACCCTGGGCCTGCGCAAGGGCGCCGAAGGTCTCGTAGGTGCCCTGGAGAATGCCCTGGGTGCCGATATAGATCCAACTGCCGGCAGTCATCTGGCCGTACATAATCAGACCTTCCTGCTCCCAGCGGTCGAAATTCTCCTGGCTCGCCCAGGCCGGCACAATATTCGAGTTCGCGAGCAGGACGCGCGGCGCGTCGGGATTGGTGCGAAAAACAGCGACCGGCTTGCCGGACTGGACAAGTAATGTTTCGTCGGGCTGCATGCGGCGCAACGTTGCCAGGATCGCGTCGAAACTCGCCCAATTGCGGGCGGCGCGGCCACGCCCGCCATAAACAATCAGGTTCTCGGGGTCGAAGGCCACCTGCGGATCGAGGTTGTTCTGCAACATGCGATAGGCGGCTTCAAGCTGCCAGTTCGCGCAGTTCAGGCTGCTGCCGCGCGGTGCAGTGATTGTGCGGGTCATCGTTGTCCCTCCATCGGCTTCATCGGCGGTGATGTGGCCTGTATCATACCACCGTCGCGCTGCGTCGGTGCTTGTAACCCGGCGCATCCATGGCCGATTGTCGCCGCTCGATGTCCGACCAGGCCCAGCGCCACCGATGCATCTACGACAGCGAGGCCGTGCGCCAGGCGATCTTGAACGCCGCCGAGCAGATCTTCGCCGCTCATGGCTTTGGCGGGGCGCGGATCGATATGATCGCGCATGGCTCCGGCTACAACAAAAGCCCGATCTTCCACCTACCCCGCCAACTCACGCAGCAGATTCGGCAACAGCCCGATATGCTCGATCTCGTAGTAGCCCACCTGCCCGAACGGCGGTTCGGCAGCTTCGTGCGCCCAGGTCAAATGATGGGGGATATAGACCGCATTGCCGCCGAGGCTCAGCACCGGCAGAATATCGGAGCGCAGCGAATTCCCGACCATCAGGAAGCGCTGTGGCGCGATCCCCAGGCGTTCCAGCAACCGGGCGTAATTCTCGGGGCGCTTGTTGCTCACGATTTCGATATGCTCGAAATATGCGCCAAGGCCCGAGCGAGCAACTTTCGCTTCCTGATCGAATAGATCGCCCTTTGTGATTACGATCAGGCGGTACGATTGCGCCAGATGCGTCAATGTCTCAGGTACGTGCGTGATCACTTCGACCTCGGATGCCAGCATGGCCCTGGCTGCATCGATAATCGTCTGGATTTCGTGGCCGCTGACGCGCCCCTCGGAGAGTTCCACGGCGGTTTCGATCATCGAGAGGGCGAAACTCTTGATGCCGTAGCCGAAATGCTGCAAATTGCGCATCTCGGTTTCGTACAGGCGCTCCTCGATCCATTCCGGGCGGTGATAATGGCTCAAAATCTCTTTCAAGCGATTCTGAGCGGCGATAAAGATCTGTTCGTTCTGCCAGAGTGTATCGTCGGCATCAAAGCCGATCACGTCAAAACGCGGCATACTGCTCACCCTGCTCTGGCGCCGGTCGATACAGCGACCAGATACGTAAAGATGTTTCCGGCACACGATAGTGTTCTTGTACCACAAAGCCGTAATGCTCGTAGATCGGCACATTCGTGGGCGTCATGGTTTCGGTATAGGCCGGCAGGCGTGCATGGTCGGCTGCCCGTAGAACGGAGCGGATCAACTGCGATCCATAGCCGCGGCCTTGTGCTTCCGGCAGCACACCAATGGTGCTCAGGTAATAGTGCGGCGCGGTAACGTACTGGCGGTGCATGCGCTCAAATGCGTTGAACACCGCGATCGCGCGCCCGAATATAGGCAGGAACGGACTAAAGAGCAGAATCAGGCTGTTCGGGTTGATCAGCACCGGCCATGGATTCGGCACGCTTTGTGCCGGCCGCCAGACGGCAATGGCGGCCGGCGGATCACCGACGGCGGTAACGATCTTCTGCGCGATGTACCAGGGCATTGTTGCGCGAAACGACTCGCGTAGCGCCAGGATCCGACGGCGCGGGTCGGGCAGCAGATACAGCCACAATGGATCTTGGGCAAAGGCGCGCGCCAATACCGTGGCCGCTGCATCGGCAGCGGCTAGTACGCTCAAGCGTACGAACGTCTACGCGCACAGCGCACTGTGACGGCCTCAAGGCCGTTACAAACCCTCGACGGACGTAGGCTGACCGGTACTAGCCGGCTTCTCCTGCACCGCCCAGCTATTACCATCAGGGTCGTCGAAAAAGATGAACGAGTTCCAGGGGCCGCCGGGACCATCAACCCAGACGCCCTCTTCGACGTGGCGAATCGCGCTCACATCAACGCCGCCTGCAACCAGTTGCGCCCTGGCGGCGGCAATATCACTCACCACCAGTTGCATGCCCTTGAGTGAGCCGGGCGCCGAATCGACCAATCCGGCACCGATCGTGATCGAGCAACCCGAGCCGGGCGGGGTCAGTTGCACAATCCGCATTGTCTCGGTAGCCTGGTGATCGACATCGACATGAAAGCCGACTTGCTCGCTATAAAAATGCTTCGCCCGCTCGACATCCGAAACCGGCACCACCACTACTTCCAGCTTCCAGTCCATCATACATCTCCTGTTGTATTGAACGGATGTGCTGATTATACGGCAGCGGCCGGGTTTTGGCTATCCGTCTTTCGAACCGGTACCGTGCGACATGTGCGAAGTCAAAACCCGAAACAGGCCGCCGGGCTTGCGGCGTTGCGGCGCAGGCTTGATCTGCACCGAACCCGTCTGTATCGTGTGAATACCGACAACAACCATGCATCCAGGTGGCTGGATCAGCGGCGGGCGGCGTATGCCGCCAGCGCATGCCAGATCGCGGTTGCGGCCAGCCGGGCGGTGCGTCCGTCGATGTCGTACTGCGGGTTGACTTCGCTGATCTCGATCAGGCGTGTGCGCGGTTCGCCGCCGGCGATCTCGGCGATCAGGCAGAACTCTTCGCCGCTCATGCCAAGTGGGTTGGGCGCACTGACGCCGGGCGCATCGGCGGCCCGCACCACGTCTATGTCTAACCCCAGAAGATGCCGCCAGCGTCGATCTTCAAAAGCGATGTCGAGGGTGCGTTCCAGGCCGCGGGCGCGAATCTGGCGCAGGCCGATCATGCGCACGCCCTGTTCTTGGAGATAGGTCGTATAGGTGGGCGAGTTTGCGAAGGGTTGGCTGCCCAGTTCGACGAACTGCTGCGGCTTCAGAATACCTTCGCTGAGGAGTTGGCAATAGGGCGTGCCGCTGTTGGCCGGTTGATCGGCCCGCACATCATAATGGGCATCGATGTTGAAGGCCAGCAGCGGGCCTGCGGCAGCGGCGAGGCCGGCACAATCGGGGTAGCTGATGTCGTTGCCGCCGCCAAACACGATCAACAGCTTGCTGTCGGCGATCACCTGTTGCACAAGCTGTTGGTGTACGCTGTGCGTCGCTTCCAATTCCGGCTGGATCTGCGTATCACCGAGATCGCAGATCGTCAACTGCTCCAGGCCGGCAACTCCGAGTCTGGCGAGCGCAGCGCGTATTGCAGCAGGGCCGGCGGCTGCGCCTATGCGCCCACCATTGCGGCGCACGCCTTCATCCTGCGGGCAACCCAGAATCACGATCTCCGCCGCCTGATACCCGGCCACGTCGTGGCGAATCACATCCCCCAGCCGGCGATCATGCGGGTCGTTTCGGGATTGGTACGCGATCGGTCGCGTTGTGACGGCGAAGAGATCCATGGATTTAACCTCCAGCAGGCGAAGCTACAGAGCTATACTGTAGCACGCCTTGTGAACATGAAGGGAATAGGGTAGAAGGTAACGGCGCCTTCACACCTTTTCGCCTTACCGCCAGATTTGCGGCAAGTAAAGCTGTCGAGCGGCGCGGAGGATGATGGTACGTTGTTGATCGCCGCCCGGCGCACCGCTCAGTGTGACGGTAAGCGTGTACTCGCTGCCATAGGCCACATCGGCGGGGATAGTGATCGGAATATCCACCTCACGCCGCTCCATATAGCTTATTCAGATTTTTCAATGGATTGCAGCAAGTGCGTTCCTGCCGCGCTGCCGTCGCTTGTCCAAAGTTCTACTTTCACCCCGGTTTCGTCAAAACTGGTTTCGTCGCGAATCGTATCAACCGTAAAATAGGCCCGGCTTTTGCCGCCGCTGAGGTTGAAGATCTGCACCAAACTGCCGGTTGGCGCCGTCGTGTCTACTGTGAAGCTGCGGATCATGCGTGTGCCGGCCGCTGTGCCGTCGCTAAACCAGAGTTCTTCCTGATTTTCGCCTTGATAGCTGAAAAGGGCGCCACTGTCTATCGCCACCAACTCGCGCAAATATCCGCGGTTCGGTGTGCGCGGCAGCGTGATGAGCAACCGGGCGCTGTTCGCGGTGCCGTCGCTAAACCAGAGCTTACTTTCGGTAGCGCTATTTTCGCTTAAGAAGACACCCTGGTTGTTGGTAGCAATGGACGACAACTGCGGTAAGGTGTTTGTATCAAGCAAGGTAATCGGATATGTGCCGACCGCTGTGCCGTCGCTGCGATACAGGTGACTGCCTGTGAAAGCACTCAGTTGTAAGAGTACGAAGAGTATTCCGGATCGATCGGCAAAGCGTATACTATTGAACTCATTCTGGCTGTCGGTCAGGCGGAATGTTCCGGCAACACTGCCGTCCGTCCGCCAGAGTTGCCGCCCGTTGATCCCGTCGCTGGCTGTAAAATAGAGCAAATTGCCGACACGGTACAGATTCTCGGGTACAGAACCATTGGTTTCAGTGCCGAGATCGGCAACCAACTGGGCCGGGCCACGAGTTGGCGTTTCCTGGGCATGTGCGGGCGTTGATGCAGCAAGCGGGAATAGACTGATGAAGAGCAGGGCCAGCACAGAAATTCGACGCATCACAGGTCTCCTTCGTAGGTAGGCCGGTTTGGGCGGGATCGGCAACCGCTTCGAAAGGATACAATGCCTGGGCGAAACGGCACCTGAGAGCACCGACATTGGTTGTGGTGTTGGGCAGTTCACGCAGAATGGCAGGCCGCCTTTCTCGCGGCGCTACTGCTCCATCAGGCATCACGCATGAAACTTCGGGCTATTATGCCCGCACCCTTCAGCGCCTTATGTTTTCAGCCCGCACGCCGTCTCATTGCGCAGATCGGCGGCGATCAGTCGTGCTGCCGCATTTTGCCAGTTGTAGAGCGTGCGTTCCGGCACCTGGGCCAGCCAGTCGAGCGCCTGTTGTGCAAGCGGATCAAGGTTGTTGGCGTTGCCGCGCCGGCTGTAGGGTTTCAGCCCGACAACATACGGGAAGTAGAGTACATTATAGTGCCGCCACTCATCGCTGGCGCCGAAATCCTCGTCGCTGCGCGGTTTGAGCCGGGCGATACACTCGGCCAGCAGCGATTTGAGCTCGGCAGCCCGTTCGAGTGGGCGGTCGGCCGAGTTACGCGCTTGCAGCCGCTGTGCGATGATCGGCAGTTCGATCAGCGGGCTACTGGCCAGGCGCGGCAGATCACCATAGTGGCTAAGAGCACGGCGCGTAATTTTGGCGAAGGTCGCCTCGTCCATCTCAAGGAGCGGCGAAAGGTCATCACGGCGCGGCAACGCTTCTTCCAGGGCGCGCAATTCGGCCCGCTCACGTTGCAGCCGGCGGGCGCCGGGGAAACTCAGTCGATCCAGCGCGGTGTTGAATGGTGCGGCCAGCACCACAACCGCAATTGCGCCGGCCAGTGTTGTGTACAAAAGCGCCGCAGCCGGCGCCCGTAACCCAGCGCCAAGCGCCAACGCCGCCGCGATCTGCCCGCCGAAGATCGTGGCTGCCACCAACGCACCAACAAACGAACGGCGCAGATCGCGCCGCAGCGTCTCACCTTCCTCAAACGCATCGAGCAAGCCTGCCGCAAGCCCGAGTAAACCCAGATCGACGCCGACCGCCAGCAACACCCATTGGCGCGCCAGGCTGAATGGTGGAACCGCCAGACCCATCACACCGATGATGAAGAAGATCGTGGCTGCCGGCAGCAGCCATGCAACTTTTGGTGACGGTTGATCGGAGCGGCGGCGGATCACCAGGGCCAGGCCAAACAGCAACGGCAACAGCACCAGGGCAACCGCTACAACCATGAGATCGGCAACAAGCGCCAGCAGCACCAGCAGGCTCAATGGCCAGACCGCCCGCTGCCACAGGCGATCCAATCGATCGCGCAATGCCATCTCGATCGGAAAGAACAACGGCAGCGCACCGACCCAGGCGATCGCCGGTGTCAGGGCCAGGAATACAACCGCAGTCGAAAGTCGCGGATCGGCATTGGCGGCGCCAATATCGCCGGCGGCCAGGGCCAGCGCATACAGCAACAAACCGCCGCCCACACGTTGCAGCAACGGTTTGGCGGGATCGCGGGCAAGCAGGTATAGCCCGAACCACCAGGCAAGGCCAAACATAATGATGATAAGGATCTGCATCAAATCCTGCATCAACCTCTAAAAAGTGCGGTACTATTATCAACTGATCAATGCATCGTCTCGATCGGGAGAGCTACATGTATCGCCAACATAGCCACTGTTCATACTGTGGTCGTCTATACACTGAAGGTCAGTCCTGGCCGCGTATTTGCGCCTTCTGCGGCAGCACCTCATACCGTAATCCATTGCCGGTTGTGCTGCTGCTGCTGCCGGTTGATGCCGGTCTGCTGCTGATCCGGCGCGCTGCGGCCCCACGTCGCGGCCAACTGGCCTTGCCCGGCGGTTTTATCGAAGTTCACGAAAGCTGGCAATTCGCCGCTGCCCGCGAATTGCGCGAAGAGGCCGGCATCAGTATTGATCCGGCGAATATCAACGATTTCGGCGTGCGCAGCACCACCGACGGTTACTTGCTGGTGTTCGGACTCGGCCCGATTATGCGCAGTCTCGATCTGCCGCCGTTTCTGCCCAATGGCGAAGCCGCCGAACGCGTGATCATCACCGCTCCTGCCGATCTCGCCTTCCCCTTGCATACGGAAGCCGTCGCCCGCTTCTTCACCGAACGCACGCGCTGGCGCAACCTGGCGTAGCTCAAGACAAAAGCCGACATGCAAAAGGCGAACTGAACCTGCGAATACTTTCGCCTTTTGCATCTCGCATTCATGGCTGGATCGCCACCACAAAACTTGCCTCGCCGAACGGCTCGTCGCGCAGCCGCACCAGGAGTGACGTTGCGCTGCGGTTGATCGGCCGGCGGGCCACCACAACACCCTGCTCCTGCGTGCCCGGCGCCACAAGCACCTCGGCCGGCTGCGAATCGGCGTTGGTGATCGGGTACTCGTTGCCGAGCCCATCGCTGATCACGATATTGTCGCTGTCCAACGGGAAACTAACCGGCTGCGCACTGTTATTCTGCACGCTCCATGTCAACTCGATCTTGCCGCTACAGGTGCTCACCTGCACCAACGCCACCACAACATCAGGCGCAACAGTGCTTTCCCCGGCGGCGACACTGAGCCAACTGCCGCTTGAGGCATCGTAGCGCTTTCCAACCAGTTGTAGCTCCGTCCATACGCAGTCGGCCGCTGCGACGGCGCCGGGCAATGGTGCGCCGGTAGGTGCGGCAATCCCGGCGATCGGCACCAGCGGCTCATCGGCGGTTGGGGCCACAACCTGCGCCGGCCGGAACAGCAAAGTCAGGAGCAACACCAGGGCCACCGCCGCCATCCCGGCCGCGATCCGCCCGGTTGTGGTGCGCAACGCCCGCCGCGCCCGCTCGTACAGCGGCAGCGCCGGTTTGGGCTTCACCTCGGGCGTGGTGGTTGCCGGTAATTCCGGCGGCGCCGGCGGCAATGCTTCCGGGTCGCCGACAATTGTGGTATCGGGAACCACGCCTTGCAGCACCGTATTGATCTCGTTCCATGGTGTGCAGTGCAGCAACTGCGGGATCGCCAGCATCTCCTCGTCGTTCAGTTCAATTTCCGAAGAGCGCTCGGTGATCAGGTATGCCGGCAGGTCGTCCATCCCCTTCAGTTCGACCTTCCAGTCCAACTCGATCTGCGAGCCTTCCTGGATCATCGGCGCGATCACCACCACCCGCTTGCAGGTGCGGAAATCGACATCATTGGCTTTTTGGGCCGAGAGGAATTCACGCCGGTGTTCGTTGAGGAAATTCGTCAGCGCGTGGAAGTAGGAGATAACCTGGTTGTACGGGTTCTTGCGCCCCGGATTGAGCCGTTTGCGCTCGCCGTTGCGCCCCAGCACAAACCACGGCCCATTCACGCTCCCGAGCACCGCGCCGTCGCAGTGCTTCAGTTCGATGATCACAATTGCGTCGTGCTTGACGATCACCAGATCGACGGTGCGACCGCCGACGCTGAAATTCGCCAGGATCAGGTGCAGCCCTTCAAGCCGCTCCAGCCCATTGGCCAGCGCCATGATCGCCCGTCGTTCGTTGGGATGTTCCGGCTTCTCGCCGATCCAGACTTGAACCGCCATATATGAGTGGGTGACCGGGTGACCGGGTGACCGGGTGACCGGGTGATCGAGCGAAGCGTCTTGTCACCATGTCATCAGGTTACCGCGTCACCATGTCGGCTATCAAGAGCGCGAGGCCTGCGGAGTTCTACCTCTGACCGGGTGATCGAGTGGCGCAGTCGTGTCACCATGTCACCATGTCGCCATGTCACCGTGTCAGCTATCAAGAGCAAGGGTCTTGCGAAGTTCAACGACCTGATCGCGCAGTGAAGCGGCCTTCTCGAATTCGAGATCTTTGGCGGCCTGCTTCATCTGCCTTTCCAGTTCCTTGATCAGCTTGTGAAGCTCATCGCGCGGGATGTCGGTCATCACCGGCGTTTCAACGGCCGACTTGCCGGCAGCCTGATAGTTGCCGCGCTCCTCAGCCATGCGCTTGATCCGGTCGGTCAGGTCGCGCACGCCCTTCGAGATGCCCTGCGGCGTGATCCCGTGGCGCAGATTGTGCGCCATCTGGATGTCGCGCCGGCGCTGCGTCTCACTGATCGCGGCGTCCATCGAGCGGGTGATGCGGTCGGCGTACATAATCACTGTGCCTTCGATATGCCGCGCCGCCCGGCCCACAATCTGGATCAGCGAAGTTTCCGAGCGCAATAGCCCTCTTTGTCGGCGTCGAGAATACAGACCAGGCTCACCTCAGGCAGATCCAATCCTTCGCGCAACAGGTTGATGCCGACCACCACATCATACACACCCAGTCGCAGGTCGCGCAGGATCTCGACTCGCTCCAGCGTGTCGATGTCGGCGTGCAGATACATCGTGCGTACGCCCATCTCCTTCAGGTAGTCGGCCAGATCCTCGGCCATCCGCTTGGTGAGCGTCGTTACCAGGGCGCGCTGGCCCTTCTTCACCCGTTGCTTCACCTCGTACACCAGATCGTCCACCTGGCCCTGCACCGGGCGTACTTCGATCACCGGATCAAGCAGGCCGGTCGGGCGGATGATCTGCTCGACGATCTGCTGCGAGTACTCGCGCTCGTAGGGGCCGGGCGTCGCCGAAACATAAACCGCCTGGTAGATATGCTGCTCGAACTCCTCGAATTGCAGTGGCCGGTTATCAAGCGCCGAGGGCAGCCGGAAGCCATAATCAACCAGCGTCAGCTTGCGCTGGCGGTCGCGACGAACATGCCGCGCACCTGCGGCAGCGTGATATGGCTCTCGTCGATGAACAGCAGGAAATCGTCGGGGAAGTAATCGATCAGCGTCCAGGGCGTCTGTCCGGCGGCGCGGCCGTCCATGTGGCGCGAATAGTTCTCGATCCCCGAGCAATAGCCGACTTCGCTCAGCATCTCGATGTCGTAGGCGGTGCGCTGCTTCAGCCGGGCCGCCTCCAGCACTTTGCCGCCCGTTTCAAGCTCTTGCAGCCGCTCGCCGAGTTCGTCCTGAATGTTGGTGATCGCCGTGCCGAGTTTTTCCTTCGTGGCGACGAAGTGCTTGGCCGGGTAGATATCGACATTGCTGCGATTAAGCAGAATCTCGCCGGTAAGTGGATCAAGCTCGACAATCCGCTCGATCTCGTCACCCCAGAACTCGACCCTGATGGCTGTCTCGCTGTTGGCGGGCATAATATCGAGCGTATCGCCGCGCACCCGAAATGTGCCGCGATGGAAATCGATATCGTTGCGCTGGAACTGTAGATCGATCAACTGGCGCAGCAGCTTATCGCGGTTGCGCACCTCGCCCTGCCGGATCGGGATCACCACCTGGCCGTAATCCTGCGGCGAGCCAAGGCCGTAGATCGCCGAGACCGAAGCGACGATCAGCACATCACGCCGGGTGAAAAGGGCCTGCGTGGCGGCGTGGCGCAGCCGGTCGATCTCCTCGTTAATGCTGGCCTGCTTCTCGATGTAGAGATCCTTCGAGGGCACATAGGCCTCGGGCGTGTACTCATCGTAGTACGAGATAAACATCTCGACGGCGGCTTCGGGCAGGAAATCGCGGAACTCGGCCCACAATTGCGAGACAAGGGTTTTGTTGTGGGCGATCACCAGCGCCGGACGTTGCGCTTGCTCGAAGAGCCACGACATCACCGCCGTTTTTCCGGTACCCGTCGCGCCCAACAATGTCTGGTGGCGATGCCCTTCACGCAGTCCGGCGACCAATTTCTCGATCGCCTGGGGCTGATCACCACTCGGCCGGTAGGGAGCTTCGACACGAAATGACATAATCTTTATGGCAGAAGACATGGCGAAACGACAGCATGGGCTGTCAACTACGACATATCTGCTGGATAACCCCGAACGCTTGTTGTTCCATTATAGCCGAGGGCGAGGGCTTTTGCATGCACCTTCCGGCGTACAAATGTGTTAGAGTCGGTGGATCCAGGTCGCCGGCTGCGCAGCAGGCCTGGATCCACTCATTATTCGGCAAGTGACGGCAGATAGATCTGGGCTACGGCGTCGTCGTCGAGGATGCTGATCGTCAGGGTGCGGTTCGCGCCGAGATCTGCGCCACTGATGTCGTTCAGCGTCAACTCAATCGTCTCGCTGCCCTCAAGCAGGGTGTCGTCGATGATCGTGAGTGTCAGATCGATGCCGGTGGCGCCGGCGGGAATCGTGAGCACGGTGCGCTCCAGGTTGTAATCAACTCCGGCGGTCGCACTGCCGCCCGGCGTCACATTCACGCTGATGGCAGTACTGATGTCGGCGCTCAATCCGACCCGCACGGTCATACTGCCGGCATCCTCGCGCACCACCGTCGGCGCCGGGCTAAACCCAACTTGCGGCACGGCATCGCTCAGGTCGGCGGCAAATGCCTCGATCACTTCGTTCTGTTCCTGATCGGCGCGGTACACAACCTGATCGCTGCCGGCTGCGATCTCCGCCGTGAAGACATCGCCGCTCTGGGGCAGATCGCCGTTCACACGTACGGCGATCCCGCCGCTGATCGGGACACGGAAGAGTTCAACCCGTCCATCGATGCGTTGATCGGCCCGGTAGACTACCAGCCGGCTGTCGGGACTGATCCGGAAGCCGTCGAATTCGATGTCGCCCTCGCCGCTGAATGGGCCGTTCAGCTTGATCGAAGCGCCCGAGCCGTCAAGGGGCGCGCTGAACAACTCAACCACGCCGCCGGCATCCTGATCGGCCTGATAGACGACCCATCGGCCGTCGGGGCTGATCGCAAATGCATTCAGGCTTACACTGCCGCCCGGCGGTAATTCGCCGTTCAGTTTGACCGGATCGCTGGAGCCGTCGAGCGGGGCACGGAACAGTTCAATCATGTCATTGCGATCCTGATCGCCCTGATAGATCACCTGCGGCACACTGGGGTCGGGGCTGATCGCAAAGGACAGGATGTCGCCGTTGGTCGGCGGCGGCACATTCAAGCGCGCCACACTGCCGCCGCTGATCGGCACGCTGAATAACTCCAGCACGCCGCTTCGCTCCTGTGCCGCCAGATACACGACCCGGCTGCCGCTCGGGTCGATCACGAAGCTGGAATCAACGAAATACGGCGCGCTTAGCGGCGGATTGAGCCGAATCGCCGAGCCGCCGTTGATCGGCACACTGTACAACTCGGGGATGTTGTTGGTCTGCTGATCGGCCAGATACACTACGCGGATGTTGTCGTCGCTTGGGCTGATGCTGAAGCGCTGCACATCACCATCACCAATCAGGGTGCTGTTGAGCTTCGTCGGCGTCCCGCCATCGATTGCGACGCTGAACAACTCGTGAACTTCGTCGCTCTGTTGATCGGCAAGATAGACGACGCGCCGGCTGTCGGGGCTGATCGCGAAGGTAAACGAGACATTGCCGTTCGGCGGCAGATCGCTGTTCAGGCGCACCGGTACGCCGCTGCCGGTGATCGGTACACTGTACAGCTCAAACACCTCGTCGCGGTTCTGATCGGCGCGATACAGCACCCGGCTGCTGTCGGGGCTGATCGCATAATCGAACACATTCCCACCGAGCGGCAGCGGCATATTCAAGCGGTTGATCAAGCCGTCGTCCAGCCGCACGCTGTACAACTCACTCACCTCGTCGGTATCCTGGTCGGCCCGGTAGACAACCCAGGCGCTGTTCGGACTGATCTGGTAATCGAACACATTGCCGCCGCCGCCGAGATCGCCGTTCAGCTTGCGCGGCAGCCCGCTTACCCCAAGGCTCGCCGCATACAATTCGCTCTGGCCGGGCGTCTCCTGGGCCGCCAGATAGATCGCCGTCGCACCGTCGGGCGTGATGCTGATACGATTGACATCGCCGCCGATCGCCTGGCTGGTGCTGAGCGCCGTCGCTGTTCCACCACTTGTCGCGACGCCGTAAATCTGAAACAGACCATTGGTGTCCTGATCGGCAAGGTAGATCGTTTGTGCGCCATCCGGGCTGATCACAAATGAGTTGACATCGCCGAATGTCGCCAGCACGCCATTGAGTTTGGTCGGCAACCCGCCGCTCAGTAAGACACTGTACAACTCGGCCACACCATCGCTATCCTGGTCGGCGCGGTAGATCACCCGGCCGCTGCCGGCCGCAATCAGAAATTCTTGCACATTCCCGCCAACCGGAAAATCGCGGTTCAGCCGTTCCTGATTGCCGCCGCTGATCGACACACTGAACAATTCGGTCGGCGTGTTGGGCGCCGCCACGAGTGTATAGACAACCTGATTTGATGTGTCGCTGATCTGATAGTCAACCACGCCGTAGAATGGACTCACCGGCTGGCTGAGCAGAATCGGATCGCCGGCGCCGTCGGCGGGCACGGCGTACAGATCGTAGCGGCTTATGCCGGTGCGAAAGACCGCCTGCTGTCCGTCGGCGGTCAGTTGCACTTCAATGATGAAACTGCCGGCGGTCGGGCCGTCACTAAGGAGTTGCGGCGCGGCGCTGCCGTCGAGCGGCGCGCTGAACAACTCACTTACGCCGGAACTGCCTGGATCGGCCAGGAACAGCACCCGCGCCGGATCGCCGCCGATCACAAAACTGCCCGAGGTTCCGCCCAGCGGCGTTGGGTTCAAGCCAACATCGCCGCCGCCGCCGATCAACACGCTGCGCAGCGCCGTTCGATTGTCGAATTCCCAATCGGCCCGGTAAACCACTCGGCTGCCGTCGGGGCTGATCTGAAAGTTGGCCACATCCTCGTCGGGGCCGTCAACCGCTGCGGCACTCAATGGGATCACCGTACCGCCGGTAAGCGGCGCGCTGAACAATTCCTGCACGTCGTCGCTGTTCTGATCGGCCAGATAGACCACGCGCTGATTGTTGGCGCTGATCGCGAACTGTTCGACATCGCCGCCTGCAACCAGTTCGCGATTCAGCCTGATCGTGCCGCCGCCGCTGCTGAGCGTGGTGAAAATATCGTACTGCTCATCGACATTCTGGTCGGCGCGGTAGATCACGCGGCTACCGTCGGGGCTGATGCTGAAATCAACCACATCCCCTTCACTCACCATTGTTGCATTCAGCCGGATCGTCGGGCCGCCGCCGATCGGCACCCGAAATAGTTCATGGCGCCCCGGCGTATTCTGGTCGGCGATATACACAACATATTCGCTGTTGGGCGCAATGCGAAACCATTGCACCTGTGCGTCGGGCGGCAGTTCGGGGTTGAGCCTGATGGTTGCGCCGCCATCGAGTGGCACGCTAAAAAAGCTCATTTGTCGCGGCGTTATCCTGATTCGCGATATAGACGACGTGGGTGTTGCCGG
>JAAUQO010000365.1 GCA_012032775.1 Oscillochloris sp.
GCGGCGATCCCGCCCTGGTTGCCCGGCCCTCGCCCGCGTCTGGGGAGCGCCGGTGCCGCTCGCCCATGCCGCCGTCTGAGCCGATTCCCCAGCCCAGGCCACAATTCAAGCCCGATCGGCGTGCCGATAGCTTGCCGCCGCAGATCTGGATTTGACAGTCGATCAATGCTCAGCCTACAATGGATCGTGTCTACCAATATATAGAATCCTGAGGAGGAGCGATGACCACCGAGCGCCCTGCTGCGTTTGATTTCTTCGGTCCGCGTGCTCTGACCGGCCCTGAGTTGAAGCCGGGCGATGCCGCCCCGGATTTCGCCTTGCTTACCAATAAGTTCAAGACGGTGACCAAGGCCGCATATGCCGGCAAGCCGGTGCTAATCAGTGTGGTGCCTTCGCTTGATACCGGTGTGTGCTCCAAGCAGACGATCCGCTTTAATGAAGAGGCCGCCGTGATCGCCGATAAAGTTGCATTCCTGACGGTCAGCGCCGATCTGCCCTTCGCCCAGGCCCGCTGGTGTGGTCATAATAATGTCGCAACCATGGCGACGCTCTCCGATCATCGGGATATGAATTTCGGCGCCGCCTTCGGGACGCTGGTTGCGGATTTTCGCATCGAGAGCCGGGCGGTGTTCATCCTCGACGCCGAAGGCACGGTGCGCTATGTCGAGTATGTGCCGGTCGCCGGCCAGGAACCCGACTACAACAAAGCCCTCAATGCCCTGCACGAAGTGCTCGGCGACGAAGTCGCAGCATAATCGCTCGGGTCGCGGCAAGGGTTTGGGTTTCGGCTCGGTTTGCGTAGCATGGGCGCGTGTGCTATACTCCGCCCGAATACGGGAAGCGTTTACGAAGTGAGCAGGCCATGCCGCATCTGACCGAAGATCCGTGCGCCGGTACAACCATCCTGGTTGCGCTCCGTCGTCGTCGTCGTCAGCCGGCCATGCGCCCCGGTTAGTTGCGCTTACCCTCCGTTATGAGGATGTCAGGCCAGCTTGCCGGAGTGCAGGCTGGCTGATTTTTGCGCTATGACACATCTTTACCTGATCCGCCACGGCGAGGCTGTGGCAAATGTCCAACCGATTATCGCCGGGATGCAGGGCGATGCCGGATTGACCGAGCGCGGCGTGATGCAGGCCGAACGCCTGCGCGATCGTTTGAAGGCCAGCGGCGAGATCAAGGCCGATCTGTTGATCGGCAGCACTCTGCCGCGCGCCCGCCAGACGGCCGAGATTATTCAGCCTGCCCTGGGTGTGCCGATCATCTGGGACGATGAGGTGCAGGAGTTGCGGATCGGCGCGGCCGACGGTATGACCAATAGCGAGGCCTGGGCGAAGTTCGGTGTACCGGACTTCGACCAGTTTCCGCTGCGGCCGATCGCACCGGACGGCGAGAGTTGGGGCGATTTTACGTTGCGCGTCGCGAACGCGCTCACCCGGATCACCAACGCCCATGCCGGCAAGTCGATTGTGATCGTCTGTCATGGCGGTGTGATCGATTCGTCGTTTATTCACTTTTTTCGGATGCCCGGCCTGGTGCTTCCACCCACCGACTTTCATACCCGCAATACCAGTATCACTCATTGGGAATTGGTCGATCGCCGTAGCCGTAGTCTCTGGCGGCTCAACAGCTATAACGATGTGGCCCACTTGCAGGGTATCGGCGCCTTTGAGTCGGTGCGCTGGGAAGATCTTGACGGCGGGCATCCTGCATCGCCGGTGCCGACGGAAGAGTGACAAGGTGACAGGTGACCGGGTGACGAGTTGACGAGGCGACCGGGTGACGAGGCGACCGGGTGACGAGGCGACCGGGTGACGGGGTGATAGCTTCGCGTGATGCGTGTGCAGTCAGCAGCATTTGTATCTCGGCAGAACATCATGCTGCCGCCCCGGTTGCCCCGCAGCCATTCACCCGGTCACGCTGTCATCTGGCCAGCGTAGAGGGAGAGCGACGGTGGAGTTTCAGATCCTCGATGACGGGCATGTAACGTCGGCGGCCGGTTGGCGGGTTGCGACCGCAGCGTGTGAGATTAAGTACACCGGTCGGGATGATCTGGCGCTGCTGGTGAGTGATCTGCCGTGTACGTCGGCGGCGATCTTTACGACCAACAAGGTCAAGGCGGCGCCGGTGCGCTACGATCTGGCGCTGATGCAGCGTAGTGCAGGCATTTTGCGCGGCCTGGTGGTGAATGCCGGCAACGCCAATGCCTGCACCGGCCCCGATGGCGATGCGGCGGCGTCGGCGATGGCGCGGGCCGTGGAGTCGCAGTTGGGCCTGGATGCCGACACGGTTTTTGTGATGTCTACCGGCACAATCGGTGTGCCGATGCCGGTGGCGAAGATCGTCGCCGGAATTGAGCGGGCCGCCGAAACACTCAGCCCGGCCAACGGAATTGCGGCGGCGCGGGCGATCATGACCACCGACACGCGCCCGAAGCATCTGGCCCTGCGCCTCACACTGCCGTCCGGCACGCCGGTTACGCTCGGTGGGATGGCCAAAGGCGCCGGGATGATCCACCCGAATATGGCAACCTTGCTTGCGATCGTCACCAGTGATGTGGCGATCGCGCCGAATGTACTCGATGCGGCGCTGCGCCGAGCCGCCGATCTCAGTTTCAACAGTATCAGCATCGATGGCGATACCAGCACCAACGATACGCTGCTGCTGATGTGCAACGGCATTGCCGGCAATTCGCCGATCGACGAACTGGAAAGCGCCGATGGCGCGGCATTCCTGGCGGCGCTGACGCAACTATGCCGCAGTTTAGCTCAGGAAGTGGTGCGCGATGGCGAAGGCGCAACCCGTTTCGTAACAATCAGCGTGCGCGGCGCCCGCAGCCACGCCGATGCGAAACTGGCCGCAATGACGATCGCCAAAAGCCCGCTGGTCAAAACCGCGCTTCATGGCGCCGACCCGAACTGGGGCCGGGTGCTCTGCGCCCTTGGTTATAGTGGCGCCGAACTCGATCCCGAGCGGGTTGTGCTGCATTTCGGCGGCATGAAAGTGCTTGAAGACGGCTTGCCCCTCTCCTTCGATGAAGCCGCCGCCAGCGACATCTTGAATCTGGCCGAAGTCGCAATCGACGCCGATCTCGGCCTGAGCAGCGGCGAGGCCACCGTCTGGACGTGTGATTTCAGTGCCGAGTATGTGCGGATCAACGCGGAGTACCGGACGTGAGAAGGCAGAACCGAGAACCGAGAACCCAGAACCCAGAACCGAGAACCCAGAACGACGAACCACGAGAACCGAGAACCGAGAACCAGA
>JAAUQO010000366.1 GCA_012032775.1 Oscillochloris sp.
ATTTCCGGTGTAGAATGCAGTGAGGAAAGGAGCGGAGCATTTCTGATGGACGAATCTGATGATCGCCAGGGTTCGGATGAGCTTCGCGCCATTCATGCGAACCTGCACGCAACCCCGCCGCCGGATATGGAAGCCCTTGCCGCATTGATGGAGCGGCTGCAACCGCTGACTCAACACGCCGAAGATGTTGTGGTTGCCGAGGCGCGTCGGCTCGAATTGCGTATCCTCGGCGAGATGTTGAACGCCCAGGCTGCTACGCTGCGCAACCTGGCCCGGTAACTGCACCTGTTGCCCGTTGGCTTCCTCCCGAGCGGGCCGAGCAGAACCAGGCTGCCGAATTTTGCCGCGCCCGCCCGGAACAATCCTCGGCAAATGCTAACTACACAGCCCCCACATCACAACTAAACATCATCTAAACATCCTCTTGCTACGCTGGTTCTCGACGTAACAGTGTCGTCCCGACTACAGGAACCAGCGTATGACATCAACTACCCGGCCCGTTACCCGTAATACCGTCAATCTGTTGTTTGATACCGTTGTCTTCGTCGGTTTTCTGGCGGCTACCGCGCCGAATTTTACCGGCCTGGCAATCCACGAGTGGCTGAGCCTTGCGGTTGCCGCCGCCATCATCACACACCTGTTGCTGCATTGGAATTGGATCGTCGGAGTTACGCGGCGCTTCTTCGGCAAGGCAACATGGGGTTCGCGGGTGAATTATCTGCTGAACGGGCTGTTGTTTGTCGCGTTCACCACGGTGATCTTCACCGGTGTGATGATCTCGGAGGCGGCGCTGCCGCTGTTCGGCATCCGCTTCGAGCGTGAAACTCTTTGGATGCAATTGCACCGACTGGCCTCCGATGCCTCGGTGTTGCTAATCGGCTTGCATGTGGCGCTGCACTGGCGCTGGATCGTGAATATGACCCGCCGGTTGTTCCGCCGGCGCACCTCGCAGCATACGGCGCGCCCGACTGAAATGGCGGCGCCTGTCTCAGGGGAGGTGGCCCGATGAAGATCGTTCTTCGTACTCTGATCATTCTGGCGGCGGCGCTGGTAGTTGTCGGCGGGCTTTCTGTTTTTGCGCAAACATCGTTTGGCCGGAATATGGCGGTCGCAGGCTCCGACAGGCACGAGGGCGGGAGGCCGGAGGGTTTCGCCGGCCGCGAAGGCTTTTTCACTAGCGATCGGGCGGACGGCTTCGCCGGCCATGAGCACAGCGAACATGGCCCGAGTCTGTTCGGACTGGTGGAAGTTGCCAAGAACCTGGCAATTGTGGCGGTCAGCGTCATCCTGATCGCACTCGGCACACGATTATTGCGGCTCGACAATCGTAACCCCCGTCACTTTCACGAGGAACACATAAAATGAGCACCATTTCGACCACACCCGAGCAACGCCGGATCGGCCGGCTCGGCAATCGTAGGAAGCGCCGCTTTTCGCCCTGGTTGGTGGTGCCGCTTGCTCTGATCCTGGCCGGCGGCGGCTATGTCGCCTGGCAACAGAGCAATAGCAGCGCTACAACCACCGCAACCACCAGTACCGCAACCGTCAGTCGCGGCACACTCAGTGTCAGTGTTTCCGGCAGCGGCACAGTGGCGGCGACCACCAGCCGGGCCCTTGGCTTCGCAGTTAGCGGCACTGTCAGCGAGGTACTGGTGGCGGTTGGGGATACGGTGAGTGCCGGGCAGCCGATCGCCCGTATCAACACAAGCGATCTTGAGCTCGCGCTGCGCCAGGCTGCGGCCAACCTGAAGTCGGCCGAGGCGCAGGTGGCCGCCGCCAACGGCGAAGGTGCCACGCCGGAAGAGTTGGCCGCCGCCGAGTCGCAGCTTGCTTCTGCCCAGGCGCAGTACAGCCAGACCGTCAATGGTACGACGACGGCGAGCGAGGTTGCCGGCGCCCGCGCTCAGCTTGCCTCGGCTCAGGCACAACTCGACGACCTTTTGGATGGTGCGACCGCCGCCGATCTTGCGTCGGCGCGGGATGCCGTTACTCAGGCCGAACGCAATCTGGAATCGCAGCGCAGCAGCCTGGCTGCGGCCAAAACGAATGCCGAGAGCCAGGTAACCACGGCGGCCAACAATCTGCGCGATGTTCAGGATGCCTACAGCACGATCTACTGGCAGAACCGCGAGCAGGAACGGCTGCCGGGCGATCTGCCGCAATCGGCGATCGATGAGGAAGCGGCTGCGCTGCGAGCCGTCGAGAATGCCGAGCAGAGTTTACACCAGGCCAAACTGGCCTACGAGCAGGCGCAGCAGGACGAGATCAGCGGTATTCAGCAGGCCGAAGCCGATCTGGCCGGCGCGCGGCGTGATCTTGCAACCGTGCAGGATGGCGCGACTGCCGCCGAGATCGCGAGCGCCCGCGCATCGGTTGCTTCGGCCCAGACGAATCTAAACAGTCTACTCGAAGGCGCTACTGCCGAAGAACGCACGATCGCCCAGGCCAGCCTCGATCAGGCTCGTATCAATGTTGCGCAACTGACAGCTCCCAGTTCGGCGGCCAGTATTGCCAGCGCCGATGCAAGTTTGGCCCAGGCGCAGGTGGCGCTGGCTCAGGCCCAGCAGGATCTTGCGGATGCGACCCTGCTCGCACCATTCGACGGTGTTGTGTCCGAGGTGCTGGTGAATGTGGGCGATACGGCCGGCAGTACTACGACGATCACGATACTCGACCCGAGCGATCTGTATGTGGAATTGAGCCTGAGTGAGAGCGATGTCGCCGGAGTAGTTGTGGGGCAGGTGGTTGATCTAACATTCGATGCCCTGCCCGACGCAACGATCAGCGGTATGGTGACCGCAATTGCGCCGGTGGCCACGGTAACCTCGAATGTGGCGACGTATCCGGTGCGGGTGAGTTTTGAACCCGGCGATCTGCCGATCAAGGTTGGGATGACCGCCGGCGGTACGATTATCACCGAAACGCACGCCGATGCACTGATCGTGCCGAGCCGGGCTGTCCAGACCCTGGGCGATGCCAGTGTGGTGCAGGTACGGCAGGGCGATGGCCGGCCGGCGGTGCCGGTGCGGGTGGAGACCGGACTGACCAGTGATGGCCAGACCGAGATCCTGAGTTGTGTCGATACCGGCGACCTGTGCTTGCAGGAGGGCGACAACGGCTGGTGGTGAGCGGCACCACTACCAGGCACCACCGGCACCACTCAGAACAATGGTCTCGGCGGCTTCGGCGGGCCGGGCGCAGGCGGCCCGCCGCCCGGGATGGGAAGGTAACGCCATGAATGCGATGATTGC
>JAAUQO010000367.1 GCA_012032775.1 Oscillochloris sp.
CTTCGCGGCGCCATGCTCGGCTGGAACGCATTCCCGACGGGTTTGTCATCCGCGATCTGGAGAGCACCCAACGGTACATTTGTCAACCAGGATCGGGTTGAAGGCGCCCGACCGCTGCATAATCAAGATCAGATCATTATCGCTGATACGATTATTATGTTTCAGGATCCTGAGCAACAGTGAAAGGCGTGCTTCCGTCCGAGTTGTTACGTGCCGTCCGCGATGAACTTCGCCTCGACTCGCGCACGAAAGAGGTCTACATTAAAGGCCAGGTGCTTGAACCATCGCTCACCGTGAAGGAGTTCCAACTGTTGGAATTGCTTTACAACCGCCGTGGTCAGGTGATTAGCAAAGATGAGATCGCCCGTGAAGTCTGGGACTACGAGGTGTTCGATTATAACGCGATCGATGCGCTGGTGTATCGCTTGCGCCAACGGATCGAACCCGATCCCGGTATACCGCGCTACCTTGTGACACAGCGTGGATTCGGGTATAAACTCATTATCAATCCCGAGTAATCGCTTTCGCTTTGCTGTAGTTCCGCCGGTTTGTCGATACGGTTTGCTATGCCCACTTTCAGTGTGCGTCCATCACCACAACTGCGCGGCCAGGTCACGATTCCCGGCGATAAGTCGATCTCGCATCGGGCGGTGATCTTTAATGCGTTGGCCGAGGGAACGGCACGGATCGAGAATTTTTTGCCCGGCGCCGATTGCCTCAGCACGATCGCGTGTATGCGTGCACTTGGGGTAGAGGTTACGCGTGACGAACAGTTTGTCACGGTGCAGGGTGTCGGCCTGCGCGGCCTGGGCGAGCCGGGCGATGTGCTTGATTGCGGCAATTCCGGCACAACCCTGCGCCTGCTCAGCGGTTTGCTGGCCGGGATGCCGCTTTTCGCCGTTCTCAGCGGCGATGCCTCGCTCCGCTCGCGGCCGCAACGCCGGATTGTTGCCCCGCTCCGCGCCCTCGGCGCCCAGATCGACGGCCGCGCCGATGCTGATCGCGCACCATTGGCTGTGCGCGGCGCCACGCTCCACGGCGGGAGCTACGAATTGCCGATCGCTTCGGCGCAAGTCAAATCCGCCTTGCTGCTTGCCGCACTCTCCGGCGACGATTCGCTCAGGTTAACCGGCAAGATCGCCTCGCGCGATCATACCGAGCGCATGTTGCAGGCGATGGGGATCGATCTGCAAGTCCGGCCCGATCAGATTGTGCTGCATCCACCCACCCATCCGGTTTTTCCCTACCCACTCTCGCTGCGGGTTCCCGGCGATCCTTCGTCGGCGGCGTTCTGGTGGGTTGCCGCCGCCATCCATCCCGATGCCGAGATTACAACCCTCGGCGTGGGCTTGAACCCGACCCGCACCGGCGCGCTTGATGTTCTACAGGCGATGGGCGCCGCGATTACAATCGCAAATCGGCGCAACGAAGGCAGCGAGCCGGTTGGTGATGTGACGGTGCGCTCTTCGCAGTTGCGCGGCACGATCATCGGCGGCGAGATAATCCCCCGCCTGATCGACGAAATTCCGATTCTGGCCCTCGCCGCCACCTGCGCTCAAGGTGATACCCTGATCCGCGATGCCCAGGAGTTGCGGGCCAAAGAGACCGACCGGATTGCAACGGTGGCCGCCGGCCTTGATGCCCTCGGGGCTGTGGTCGAGCCAACCAATGATGGCATGGGGATCACAGGCCGCAGCGGCCCTGCCTTGCGCGGCGCCGCCCTCCATAGTCATGGCGATCATCGCCTGGCGATGACCTGGGCGGTCGCCGGGCTTGTGGCCGCCGGCGAAACCACGATCGACGACCCGGAATGCGCCGTTGTCTCCTATCCCGGTTTTTGGGAGGAGCTAGCCGTCATCACTAGGTAAGGACGAAGGGTTGCGCGCAAGGCAATCCTTCGTCTTTACGAATGACTCTCGCATGAGCGATACTTACACCTTTACCATCGAAGTCTTCACCGATGCGCTGACGATTGTCGGCAGTTATGATCTGCCGCTCTACCGCCGGGTTTCTGATGCGTTGAACAGTCGCTTACACCGCTTCATCACCTTGCGTGATGCCACGGTTGCACCGATCTGGAAGCCGCAGCAGGGCCAGCGCGTGCCGCAGATTCTGGTTGATGTCGGTAGCGCATTGCTCGTCGCAACGCTGGAGGAGCCGCCGCCGCCGTCGAATGTGCAGGCGCCGTCGTTGCCGCGTGATACGCAGCCGATGATGTTTTTCACCACGGTGTTTGCTATGCGGGCCGATTTCTATAAGCGTAGCGACATGGAATTGGTGACGCTGCTCAGCGATATGAACGACGATTTCATTCCGCTGAGTAATGTGATGATTTTTCCGCTCCAGGGTGGTGCGCCGATTAGCCGCAGTTTTGTCTGTCTGAGCCGGCTGCATATTCAGGCACTCTACGCCTTTGGTTCGCCCATGGCCCACGCTCCGGTTCCGGCCTCGAACATCGATCGTCCCGCTGCTGCGCCGCCTGTGAATCCGCCGCCGCTCGCACCGCCGCCGCCGCCGCTTGAAGCGGAAGTGGAAGCCGCTGCGGCGGAAGTCGCGCCAACTGAGCAAAACGTCACCGAGCGTTCAGATAATCGTTAGCCTGAACCGGTATGCTTATTTCTGTTGCTGGGAAACCAGCAACAAGGATGATCGTGCCTATTTTGAGGAGCTACCATGAAGATCCTTATCACCGGCGGCGCCGGCTATATCGGCAGTATCACCAGCGCCGAGTTGATCGCCGCCGGCCATCATGTGGTTGCGCTCGATAATCTGTATCAGGGCCATCGCGCCGCAATCCATCCCGACGCGACCTTTGTTCAAGCCGATCTAGCCGATCGGGCTGCCTTGCAACAACTCTTCGCCGAGCACGCCGATATCGATGGGATTATGCATTTCGCCTCCTATACCCTTGTCGGCGAGAGTATGCAGCAGCCGTTGCTCTATCTGCGCGATAATCTGGTTAACGCCGCCAATCTGCTCGAATTCGCCGTTGCCGCCGGTGTGCGCCGCTTTATCCTTTCGTCTACCGCCAATCTCTTCGACGATCCGGCCAGGATGCCGATCGATGAGCACGAGCGGATTGTGCCCGGCTCGCCCTACGGCGAGTCGAAGTTTTTTGTCGAACGGCTCTTGCATTGGTTCGAGCGGATCTATGGCCTGCGTTACGCCTGCCTGCGCTACTTCAATGCCTGCGGCGATACCCCCAATCGCGGTGAGCACCACGATCCCGAAACCCAT
>JAAUQO010000132.1 GCA_012032775.1 Oscillochloris sp.
GATTACCACCGGCATGTTTTATGTCGGCGGCGATACGTGGGCCGTGCGATTTACCGGAACCCGGCCGGGGACGTGGGAATTGAAGACCACCAGTGCCGATAAAGATCTCGACGGGCGGCGCAGCGCAGTTATGGTAGAGGCCCGCGCGGGCAACGGCTTTCTTACTGCCGAAGGCCGCGACTGGGTGTTCAGCGGGAACGGCAAAGCCTTTTTGCCGCAATATGTGATGGCTCCGTCGGTGGATCGCTTGAACGAAGCCGCGATCGACGATCTGATCGCGACTTTCATTGGCGAGCATGGATTCAGCGGCTTTCATCTCTCGATGCAATGTCGCTGGTTCGATATGACGGAAAGCAGTTGTGCCGATGTCGGCACCCCGAATCCGGATCAGGAGACCTTTGAGCGGCTCGAACTGTTGATCCGCAAAACCCATGCGGCGGGCGGGGCGGTGCATCTCTGGATGTGGGGTGATTCGCAGCGCGATCAGAATCCGGCCCGCTGGGGTTTGAACGGCAAGGTCGATCAGCGCATGCAACGCTATATTGCGGCGCGCTTAGGGCCGTTGCCGGGTTGGACGATGGGCTATGGCTATGATCTATTCGAGTGGGTGACGGCTGCGCAACTTGATACCTGGCACCGCTTTATGCAGACCGAGATGGGCTGGCCGCATCTGCTGGGTGCGCGCGGCGCCACGAACGAACTTACGCAGATCAGTGAGAATCTGGATTACACTAGCTACGAGTACTGGCAACCGAGCCCGAGTATTTATCGGCAGATGGTGGAACGCAGGCCGAATAAGCCGGTGTTTGCCGAAGATCGCTACCGCATCTACCCAGCGAACTCGACGCATGCCTACAAATCGTACACCTCCGAGACTACCCGGCGTGGGCTCTGGCATGCGGCATGGCGGGCGGTATCGCGAACATCTGGGGGAATGTGAGCGACGGTCGCGACTATGGCGAGGGGTCGCTGCCCTATTCGAACGCGGCACAACTGAAGACGTACGCGCACTTCTTTGCCGAGCGCTTCGAGGCGGGTTTACAGGATTGCGGCGATCTGAGCAATGCCGCCTGTCTGGGCCGCAGCGACGGCAGTCGCTATCTGTTGTACCGTGAGAGCACCACCAGTCTCAGCATCGATCTGCGCGATGCTGCGGGGCCATTACGGGCCGTCGCGGTGGATACGCGCAAGCCGTATGTCGAGATCGATCTCGGCACACTCGACGCCACCCAACAAAGCTGGAAAGCGCCCTATGCCTCGGATTGGGCGATTGCGATCGGCGAACCCTAAGCCAAAGGCGAAAGGCAAAATTGCGGCGCCGACTAGTACGCTCAAGCGTATGTACGTCTCCGGCGCACATCGCACGGTGACGGCCTAAAGGCCGTTACAAACCCGCGACGGACGTAGGCCGACCGGTATTAGCGTACAATACGATCAAGGTAAGAAGATGTGGTTGTCCGGGTGTGCGACGAAACGGCACATCCGGACAATCGCGATCTTTCAGGAGTACTTCATGAGTCAGACCTTGATCGAGGCCGGGGAACGACTAGCGGCGCCGGATACACGCCCGACGATGTTGGCGGTTCTGGCGCATCCCGATGATGAGAGTTTTGGCATGGGCGGGACATTGGCGCTGTATGCCGAGCGGGGTATTTCGGTACATTTGATCTGTGCGACCGGCGGTGAGGAAGGCGTGATGGAGCCGAAATATTTGCAGGGCTTCAACGACGCAGCCGACGCCGGCGGGCTGAACTTGAATGCGCTGCGCGGGCACTCGGCCTGAGCAGCGTGATCATGCTCGGCTACCGCGACTCGGGGATGGTGGGATCGCCGGCCAATCAGCACCCCGAGGCGCTTGCGGTACAGCGCCGCGATGATGTGACGGCGCAGGTGGTGCATGCGATCCGGCGCCTGCGCCCACAGGTGGTGATCACCTTTGATCCGATCGGCGGCTATCGGCATCCCGACCATATTGCGATTCAGCAGGCCACGGTCGATGCGTTTTATGCCGCGAGCGACCCAGGTAATCCCGATCCGTTACCGCCGTATACGCCGCAGAAACTCTACTTCCAGACGTTTTCGCGCGGGTTCTTGCGCCTGATTGTGCGGTTGCTACCGTTATTCGGACGCGATCCACGCCGTTTCGGCGTCAACAACGATATCGATCTGGCGTCGCTGGCGGAGGTCGAATTTCCGATCCACACCCGGATTGACATCTTGACGGCGGCGGCGGCGCGTGATCGTGCCGCAGCATGCCATGCCAGCCAGGGCGGTGGTTCGGGATTGTTCTCGCTGGTTGGGCGGATCTTGCGGCTCTTCGGCGGAACCGATACGTATATGCGGGCCTATCCGGCACCACCGCCGGGCCTGCTTGAGGATGATCTGTTTACCGGTGTACGCTGGTAATGCCTGGGGTGAGGTTGAGTAACTGCGCTGCTTAACCTCACCCTAGTACGCTCAAGCGTACGTACGTCTACGGCGCACATCGCACGGTGACGGCCTAAAGGCCGTTACAAACCCGCGACGGACGTAGGCCGACCGGTACTAGAATGGCTTACACCACAATATCGGCGACCGAATTGACGATCTGGGTGGGCCGGTAGGGGAAGCGCTCGACCTGATCGGCCCGTGTGACGCCGCTAAGGACAAGGATCGTGCGCATGCCGCTTTCCGTACCGCCGATAATGTCGGTGTCCATGCGATCGCCGACCATCACCGCTTCTTCCGAATGTGCATTGATCGCGCGCAACGCCGAGCGCATCATCAGGGGATTCGGCTTGCCCACAAAGTAGGGTTGAATGCCGGTGGCGGCTGCAATCAGGGCCGCGATCGCGCCGCAGGCCGGCTCGATACCGCCGTCGCCGGGGCCGGAGACATCGGGGTTGGTGGCGACGAAGCGCGCCCCGCCGGCAACCAGGCGCACCGCTCGCGTGATCTGCTCGAACCCGAGCGCTTTCGTCTCGCCGACGACTACATAGTCGGGATCGTGTTCCGTAAGCGTAAAACCGGCATCGTGCAGTGCTGCCGTTAACCCCACATCACCAACCACATAGGCCGTGCCGTCAGGCTTCTGGGCTTTAAGAAAGCTGACGGTTGCCAGGGCCGAGGTGTAGATCGAGTCGGCGGGAACCTCCAGGCCGTTGCGATTCAGGCGCGCGGCCAGATCGCGGGGCGTATAGAGCGGATTGTTGGTGAGCAACAGGAATTTTCGGCCGGCCTCGTGTAAGCGGCGAATGAACTCGTTGGCGCCGGGGATCGGCTGTGAGCCGCGCATCAGTACGCCGTCCATGTCGATCAGGTAACTTGTCGGGTCTTGCATCTTTTATCTGCCTTATCTGCTCGGATTATTGGTGCAACACCGTTTATGTGTTTCACGTCAAAGGTAGTACGGTACGCTCCATCAGGAGGATGCTATGGGACCGATCTCGTGGATTATCTTCGGCGGTCTGGCCGGTTGGGTCGCAAGCTTGATCGCAGGGACCAATAATCGCCAGGGCTGCCTGCTCAACATTATCGTCGGGATTGTCGGCGCGTTGATCGGTGGCGCCCTGTACGGCTTTTTTGTCGGTGGCGCCTTTACATTCGGTTGGAATCCGGTGAGCTTTGTCGTTGCCGTGATTGGTGCGCTTATTTTACTGGCGATCGTCGGCGCGGCGCGCGGTAATCAGCGACGGTAGGATTAGGATCCGGTATACAGTCGGACAGGGTGAACCACGCCGCATCCGAGGAGTATCAAGGCTGAGATTACGGCAACCGGCTCACGAACAGGTAGCCGAGCAGCAGAATGATCAGAGCTGCGATCCAGCTTCCGCTGAACTGCAACACCACCAGGGCGAGTACGAACGGCGCAAGGGCGGGCAGCAGGCTGCCGGGGCCGCTCATCCAGCGCAGCAGCGGCGGCAGGTTATGGGTGTCGTGGCTCGCTTCGGCAATAATGTGTTCGGAACCCTCGCCCGGTTCGCCCTGAAAAGCCTCGGGCGGCAGTGCTGCGCCGATAATCGGCTGGTCGCGGGCCTCGCGGGCGAAGGCGGCCCGCCAATTGTAGCCCGGTTCTTGATGGGCGCGGTAGAGATGGAAGGCTGCCCGTTGCAGATAGCCGGCGTGGCCGCCGCTAAGCCGGTGTAACTGCCGGATCTCCTCGGAACTAAACTGCACCTCGCCGCTCTCCAGATACGCCTCGGCAAACAGCCGCACCTCCGACGCGCTCACCGCGCCGACCGTGACGGGGGCAAGCGGTTCACCAACGGCGGGCGCTTCGCGGCCTGCCGCCGCCACCAGCATCAGATCGTACAATCCAGCATCGGGCGGGACAATTCCGCCGACGTAGGCAGGTGTGGCCGAGCGCGCCATGCGGGCCATGCGCTCGATCAAATCAGCGCCCCAACCGGCTGCGATCGCCGAGTCTAAGCCATCGAGGCAGATCAGCAGCGGGCGACGATTGCGCGTGAGCGCGCCGCCAACTGCTGATACGTCTCGCCGGGAGCACGCAACTCGCGCAGAATCAGGCGATAGGTTGTCTCGGCGTCGGGCAGCAACGCCAGATCGAGAAACAGCGTCAGCAGTTGCGGCATCTCAAGCACGGCGCCGGCCGACTGCGCAATATGGGTAAGCAGTGATGATTTGCCGACCCCAGGGCCGCCAACCAGAACCACCGGGCGGCGGCGCTCCAGGCGCTCGAAGATCTGAGAAACCTCGCGCCAGCGCCCGGCAAAGCGTTCAGGGCGCGTAATCCGCTCGCGTTCAGTAAAAGGGTTCAACGCAAATACCAGCGTTCAATATTCCAGAAATACAACGGCGATCCGAGATCCACCGGACCGTCGAGGGTTGTGACCCGCTCATTCAGGGCGACCGGGATCCGATCGGCCCAGAGGAAGAGATAGGGCAACTGCTCGCTCAGGCGGGCCTGGGTCTGGGTGATCGCGGCGATGCGTTCTTCGATCGCGTAGAGCTGACGGGCGGCCTGGGCCTGATTATCGTAGGCCGAATCGTTAAAGGCGATGAAGTTGCGGGTTGCGCGTTCGGTATCGTCGCTTTGATTGAGTTGGCTGGAGTGAAAGAGCGCGAAATCGTCGGGATCGTAATAGATCACATCGGCGTAATCGGGATCGCCGGCGCCGTTGCTCCAACTGCCCAACAACAGATCAAAGTCGTAGGGCGGCGCGTAACGGGCCAGAATCACCGTATCGAAATCGCCGGGGATCACCTCAATCTGCATGCCGATACTGGCGGCGGTTTCGGCGATCCGGCGCGCGGCAAGCACCCGCCGTTCGTCGTCGCCGCGCACATACAAACTCGCCGTGAGCATCGCATCGCCGCGGGTACGAATGGTTCCATCGGGCGGCAACGTCCAACCGGCTTCATCGAGCAACGTGCGGGCCGCTTCCAGGTCGGCGGGCTGTGTGTTGGGCGGCGTGAGATCGGCCCACGAGCCGGGCAGCGCGCCGGCGCCGAGCGGGATCCCCTGGCCATCGGTGGCAGCCTCGACAAGGCGGGGCAGATCGAGGGCGCGGGTGAGCGCCTGGCGAACGCGCAGATCGGCGAACGGACGCCCTTCGCGCAGATTGAAGCCGAGAAAGTAATAACCATTCTCGGGATAGGTTGCCGTCTGGGTATTTGGCGCAACAACCGGGATCATCTCGGACAAACTCCAGGGTAACTCGGCCAGCAACAGCCGTTCGTCGCCAAGGGCATTCAGTGCGACGGCGGGATCGGGCGCGAGCACAAAGGCGACGCGATCGAGTAGTGCTGGGCCGCGATGGAAGTGATCGAAGCGATCGAGCACAATCGACTGACCGACCTGGCGCTCGCTGAGGCGGAACGGCCCACTGCCGATCGGCACATCCCAGAAATCGACGTTAGCAAGATCGCGGCCGCTGAGAATATGGCTGGGCAGAATCGGCACCGCCAGCAGACTGAGCAACGGCGCGTAGCGCCCGGTTAAATTGAGCACAACCGTATCACTGGTGGGCGCAGTAGCCGAGGCGATATAACGCAGATCGGCCAGCAGTGCGGTGCTGGTTGGCGGCAGCGTACGCAGTTGATCGAGCGTAAAAAGCACATCATCGGCATCGAGCGGATCGTCGTCGTGCCAGCGCAAATCGTTGTGGAGCGTAACCGTAATGGTGCGCCCATCGGCGGAAGCCTGCCACGACTCAGCGAGATCGGGGACGGGGCGCAGTTGCGCGTCGAGGCGGGTGAGTCCGCTGTAGAGCAGGCTGGTCAGTTGTTCCTCGCCGCGCGAGCGCGGCTGCCAGGGCTTCAGATCGGGCAGATCGGCGGCAAGGCGAATGGTGAGATTTCCGCCGCGCGGTAACGGCGTTGTGGTTGGCTCTGCGGCTGTGGGCGGCGGATCGGTTGGCTCGGATACAGCCACGGATTCGGCGCTCGGATCGGACGCCGGTGGGGCTGAGGGCGGTGGCGGATCGGCAACCGTGCTGCAGGCAGCGAGGACAAGTAATGCCGCAGCAAGGGCGGCTGGAAAGTTTCGGCGTAACAGTAGCAAGTTCATGCGGGCATTATAGCGGATAGATGGTATAGTACAGCAATATCACTCCGATGGATTGAAAAGGAATCATCTTATGCCGTATCCTGAGATCGACGAACTGATCAAGCGCTACGCCGAAGTGATCGTCGAGGTCGGGTTGCAAATAACCCCGGGCCGCCGGCTATTGCTTCGGTCGCCAATTGCGGCAGCGCCGTTAGCGCGTGCGGTTACTCGGGCTGCATACCAGGCCGGCGCTCCGTATGTCGATCTGATCTGGTCGGATGAACAAACTCAGTTGATCCGGCTCCAGCATGCGCCGCGTGATTCATTTGAGGAATATCCACAGTGGTATGTGGATAGCGCATTGCAGGCGATCGATCGCGGCGATGCATTTCTGGCGCTTGTTTCCGATACGCCGGGCTTGTTGGCCGACCAGGATCAGGCGGCGGTGGCGACAATTGTGCGTACGACCGGCCGGCGCTCGGAGCCGATCAGTGTCCATATTCAGCGCAACAGTGTGCCATGGGCGGTTGCGGCGGCGGCGAATCCGGCCTGGGCCAGGCGCCTCTTTCCGAATGACGCACCTGAAGCAGCCGAGTTGAACCTCTGGCGGGCGATCTTTGCGGCATGCCGGATCGATCAGGCCGATCCGGTGAGCGCCTGGCGCACCCATATCGCGAATCTCGCCAATCGCGCCGAGTACATGACGCAGCGCCATTATCAGGCGTTACGTTTTCGCGGGCCGGGAACCGATCTGACGGTGGGACTGCCGAAGGGCCATTGTTGGGCCGGCGGCGGCAGCATCAGCAGCGACGGCACGCCCTTTGTGCCGAATCTGCCGACGGAGGAGATCTTCACGCTCCCCGAGTGTAGGCGGGTCGAGGGCGTGGTGCGCGCCTCGCGCCCGCTCAATTTGAACGGGATGCTGGTGGAAGACTTTGAACTGACCTTCGAGGGCGGGAGTGTGGTGCAATTACGGGCGGCCAACGGCGAAGAAGCGCTGCGCCGCACGATCGCGGTCGATGAGGGCGCTGCGCGATTGGGCGAGGTTGCGTTGGTGGCGGCCAGTTCGCCGATCGGCGCTTCGGGGCTTTTGTTCGCCAATACCCTGTACGACGAAAATGCGGCCTGCCACCTGGCGCTCGGGCGGGCCTATCGCTTTACGCTGGAGGGCGGCGCGGAGATGGATGCCGCAACATTTGCTGCTGCGGGCGGGAATGAGAGCGCCATTCATATCGACTTTATGATCGGTTCGTCGGCCATGGATATCGATGGGATCACCGGCGAGGGCGCCGTAGAGCCGGTGTTTCGCAGCGGCGAGTGGGCGGTGTAGCCTCCGTATTGCCCCGTGAGCAACCCACGCGCGAACGATTGAAAGTGCCGTTAGTCACATATCTATGCTACAATAACATCCAGTGAACGTATAGCGCGCATCACAGACACGCGGGGAGGCGCCATGGAACAACAGCAGGGTGAGACGTCGGCGCAGCAACGACTGTGGCAGGCGCTTGAGCCGGTCGGGATCATGCAGGGATTTCGCCGGCATGGCTATATCTATACGCCAGGCATGCCCAGCCATGCGCTATTCCTGCTGGTTTCGGGGCAAGTCAGTTTGCAGATGCTCTCCGCCGGTGGGCGTGTGCTGACATTGAAGGTCGTCGATCCCGGCCAGATCTTCGGGCTGAGCGCGCTCGACGGTGCGGCAAGCTACGACTCATACGCCGAGGCGCTGACGCCGGTGCGGGTGGTCGCCGTGCCGAAGGCAGCGGTTTTCCAGGCGCTCAACAGCAATCCTGCGATTGGTGCGTTGCTGATCGAGCAGATCGGCCAGCATCGGCTGACGGTTGGGCGGCGGATTGAGGAAGTCGCCTTTAAGTCGGTGCCGGCGCGCCTGGCATCGGTGCTTCTGGAGATGTCCGAATCCGATATGAACCCCGATCAACTCCTGCCCCGGCGCACCCATCAGCAGTTGGCTGAGATGATCAACGCCTACCGCGAGACGGTGACGAAGGTGATCAATCAGTTCCGCGATGCGCGCCTGCTCGATGTCGATCGCCGCGGGATCAAGTTGCTGAATCTTTCGCGCTTGCGCGAGTTGTCGCAGAGCTAGAAATCAAAAACCGGGGCGCGAATCGATTCGCCGCCCCGGTTTTTTGATTCTTGTTAGATGGTGGCGCGCCGTAAATCCTTGACATTGATTTGCAGGCGCCGCTCGCCGTTCCACTCGTTGGCTTCCAGCACGTAGGCGAGATCGATATGCGGGTGGCGCCGCAGAGCCGGTGCAAGGTGGCCCATCCGGAAGGCGATCGCCTCGTGCGGCGGCCCCGCGCCTTGCTGAAGCAGCAGTTTCAGGTGCTGATTCTCGGCGCCGCGGGTGCGGGCATCGAGTACCCGTACGCCGGCGCTCATCAAGACCGGCTGCGGGTTGCCGTTGCCGAACGGCTCCAGGCGGTTGATCTCATTCAGCAGTTCCCAACATACATCCGTAAGCGGCACGGTTGCATCGATCGGCAACAGCGGCTCCAGACTCACGCCTTGCATGCGGGCGGCGGCGATCCGATTCAGGGCAATATGCAACTCGGGGATGCGAGGGCTGGCGATGGTGAAGCCGGCGGCGGCGGCGTGGCCGCCGTGACGCACGAACAGTTCGCCGCATGCATTCAGCGCCTCGACCATGTTGAAGCCGGGGATCGAACGCGCGGAGCCGCGCGAATGTTCGGGGCCGCGCTCGATGATCACAACCGGGCGGCCCAATTCGTCCACCAGACGTGAGGCGACCAACCCGATCACCCCGGCGGGAAATGCTTCGTCGGCCAGGATCAAGATCGGATCGTCTTGCAGATCCGCGGCGGCCGCCAAAACACGCGCCTTCTCCTGAGTCAGCCTGGTGAGTTCCTGGCGGGCGCGATTCGTCTCGTGTAATTCCTGCGCGATGGTTCGGGCTTCCTGGGCATCGGCGGCGAGCAACAATTGATAGGCGCGGCGGGCATCGTCGAGGCGGCCGGCGGCATTCAGGCGCGGGCCGAGCATATAGCCGATCGCGGTTGAGTCGATCTTGCCGGGAACCAGACCGGCGACAGTGATCAATGCCTGAAGGCCGGGCCGCGTGGTTGTGTTGATCGCCTGCAAACCGGCTTTCACCAGGGCGCGATTCTCACCGATCAGCAATCCCATATCGGCAACCGTACCCAGGGCGACGACATCGAGCAGATCGCGCCCGCGCAAATTGCCGGGTCGCAGGCCATAACGGGCCAGTGCCTGAATGAGCTTAAACGCGATCCCGACGCCGACCAGTTGTTTGTCGGGGTAGAGGCAACCGGGTTGTTTGGGATTTACCAGGGCCAGGGCCGGCGGCAGTTCGGCGGGTGGAGTGTGATGGTCGGTGACGATCACATCGACGCCACGCGCCTGAGCAGCGGCAACCTCTGCAATATTGCTCACGCCGCAATCCACCGTTACCAGCAGGCGCACACCGTCGGCGGCAAGGTGCTCGACGGCAAGATTATTCAGGCCGTAGCCCTCGCGAGTGCGATGCGGCACGTAGGGCCGCACATCGGCGCCCATTGCGCCAAGAGCCTGGGTGAGCAACGTTACCGCAGTTACACCGTCGGTGTCGAAATCACCGTAGATTGCAATCGGCTCGCGCTCGCGAACGGCGTGGGCCAGGCGGGGAGCGGCTTCGGACATGCCTTTCAGCAGCAGCGGATCGTTCAGGCTACGCTGGTAATCGGCATCGAGAAAGGCCTGTGCAGCAGCGGGATCGCGTAAGTCGCGCTGGTAGAGTAAGTTGGCGAGCAATGGCCCGCAACCAAGCTGATGCACAAACTCGGCCGGGGCAACCGGGCGAATATCCCAGCGCTTACGACGTGCGGACATAGGGTTTTCTTTCCGGAGCTAGTGATACTGCAAGAGGCAGGATGCGAAATGCAAAAATCGGTTTTCAGCAGATTTTGCAAGCCAACGGCATTATAGAACCTTTGCGCGACATGTCAAAATGGATGGCGCAAAAGTTACGCCGGGCGGTGGGCGCGCTCGGCGATCACCTGATTTGAGTCAGAGCACCGGCGCGAATGCTTCGGCCTTACGATAGGCCAGGGCTATGCCGGGCGGCGGATGAATATGCGGCGTAGCCAGAGATCCACCCGCCTGCCGCTGAGCAGAGCCATGCTGGCGAGAAGCAGCATTGCGCCGAGCACGCCGAGCGGTGCGAGCCGTTCGTCGAGCAACAGGAGCGCAAGCAGGCTGGAGCCGAGCGGTTCAAGCAGGGTGAGAATCGCGGCGGTGGCGGCCGGTACGCTGCGCATGCCGCGTAGGTAAAGCCAGTAGCCGAGGGCGGTTGGGACGATGCCGAGGTAGATCAGGATTCCCCAGCCGGTTGGGCTATAGTTCAGTACCAGGCCGCCGGCAAGGGCGAAGGGCAGCAGCAGCAGTGCGCCGAGGCTGAAGGCGAGGGCGATCGGCTGCAAGGGGTGATAATCGGCGGCGACCATGCGCGAGCCGATCACAACCAGGCTGTAGCAGAAGCCGGCGCCGAGGGCTAATGCGGCGCCTTCGGCGAGTGCCGGCGGGTCGGCAGCCTGGGGCGCACCACCGACAAGCAAAGCAGTGCCGCTGATCGCGCCCAGCATCGCCAGGAAGGTTCGGCGGCTCAGGTGCTCATTGAGCATGAAGCGGGCCAGGATGGCCGTGAAGATCGGCCCACTGCAGATGTTGATCAGCACGGCGGTTGCGACACCCAGCCGGGTGATCGCGGCGAAGTAGCAGACTTGATAGCCGGCAAAGGCTGCGCCGATCAGCAACATCGGCCATGCGTCTGAGCGCCGGTGTAGTTTCAAGAGATTCGGGCCAACCAGAAGGTAGCCCAGAATAAGCAGCGCCGGTGCCGAGATTATCAGGCGCAAAAAGCCCACCGAAAGCGGATTTGTCTCATCAATGCGGTAGAGCAAGCTTACTGCCACACCAATCGTGCCCCAGATCAGGGCGGCGGCAGCTACGAATGTCATCCCGCTGCGGTTTTCGTTATGTGCCATAACTCCTCGGACGAATGCAGAATGGCTTCGCTGCTTTCCAATGCTTCAACGAGTGGTGGATAGCCACTCGAAGATCTTTAAGGGTACATTGGAACCGCTAAGTGGAAGTGCCGCAGGTAGTGTATCCGGGGCAATGCCATGGGTCTTGTCTGATTGTGACGGGTTTTTGTCGGATTCGGACACAGCCCTAGGGCTGTGTCCGATAGTGCATTGGGGTGCATCCGATGGTGCGATGAAAGAGCCGCGTGAAATAGCTCTGGCTTTCAAAGCCGACTGCCGCAGCAACGGCGTGGATCGGCAAGTCGGTTTGGCTGAGCAGCCGACAGGCTTCACGCAGCCGTATTTGCTGGATGTAGGTAAGCACGCTGACGCCGAAGTGGGCCTGGAAACTGCGTTGGAGGTGGCGCTCGCTGACTCCGATGGCGGCGGCGATTGTGCCGATGCGGAAGGTTGTGAGCGCGTGGGCCTCCAGATATTCGCGGGTTTGCTGGGCGATCCGCCGCGCCGGCGCAAGGGTTGGTTCAAGGCGCGGGGTAAGTGCGGCGGCGACGACTGCGCCGGTGTAACGGGCCAGCGCATCACGAATAATGCCCTCGTCGGTTCCGCCCAACGCCAACTCGGCCTGCAAGGCGTTGAACAGGGCCGCCGGGCGAGCGTCGAGCGGCAGGTAAATCGGGCGGCGTTCAGGGTTGATGGTGTGGAGCGCGGCGGGGAGTGCGACGTGGGCGGCATTCAAGTCGGCGACCAGGAAATCATTCGCGGCGCCGGCCCAGAAAAGGTGGGTGACGCCGGGATGCACGATCGCCCGAACCCCTGTGGGCCGACGACGCCCTCGATGCCGTTGATCGCCATCGAGAGGCTGCCGCGACGCGGGAAGATGACCTGATAATAGCTGTGACAATGTACACCGGGCTGGTTGATGTAACTGCGTTTGGTGATGCTGATCGACTCGGGATTCATACGACATAACATATCGCTGTCGGTTTGCCACAAAGTCGCAAACCGACAGCGACCTGGTTTACTTTCGCTCAATCAGGCTCTTGCCGGTCATATCGGGATGCAGTTCCAGCCCCAGCAAGTCGAGCAGGGTTGGCGTGACATCGGCGAGAACGCCGCCGCTGCGCAATGAAACCGTCTCTTTCGTGAGGCCGAGTTCGGGCGCGGCCACAAGGATGCAGGGCACCAGATTGGTGGTGTGGGCGGTATGTTGCCCGCCGGTCTCGGGGTCGATCATCACCTCGGCATTGCCGTGGTCGGCGATAATGATGGCGGCGCCGCCTTGTTGTTCGATCGCCGCAACCATGGTGCCGATCGCCGCATCGACGGTTTCGCAGGCCTTGATCACGGCCGGGATCGAGCCGGTGTGGCCGACCATGTCGGGGTTGGCGAAGTTCACCACCATCAGGTCGTATGTACCGCTGTTGATCGCCTCCAGCAAACGCTTCTCGACTTCGGGCGCACTCATCTCCGGTTGCAGATCGTAGGTTGCGACTTTGGGCGAGCCGATCAGGTTGCGATCCTCGCCGGGGAAGGGCTCTTCACGCCCGCCGTTGAGGAAAAAGGTCACATGGGGATACTTCTCGGTCTCGGCGGTATGATACTGGCGCAGACCGGCCTCGGCGACAACCGATGCCAGCGGGTGATGAACCGGGCGCGGATTGAACGCCACATGAACCGGCAGCCCTTCCTCGTACTGAGTCAGCGTGACAAAGTGCAGATCGTTGAGTTTGGCTTCGCGTTGCCAGATCTCGGGCGGCAACTGCTGGCCCTCGGCGCGCTGTTGCTCATAATGGCGCTTGATCTGCGCATTAATGTCGTCGATGACAAAGGCGCGGGTGAGTTGGCGGCCGCGATCGGGGCGGAAATTGGTGAAGATCACCGCATCGCCGGCGCTGACTACCGCAGTTGGTTGGCCGTCCTTGAGCACCACTGTCGGCAGGACGAACTCATCGCCGGTGTCGGCCGCGTACGACTGTTCGATCGCCGTACGGGCATCGGGGGCGGTCTGGCCTTTGGCGGTGGTAAGGGCTAGGTAGGCCTTGCCGGTGCGTTCCCAGCGCTTATCGCGATCCATGGCATAGTAGCGCCCGATCACCGTGGCGATCTCGCCGGTGCCGACGCGGGCGATCACACCTTCGAGCGTGTCGAGGAACTCGATCGCACTGCGCGGCAGAACGTCGCGGCCATCGAGGAAGAGGTGCAGGTAAACCTTCTTCAAGCCGTGGCGATTGGCTAGATTAAGCAGGGCGAAGGTGTGGTCTTCGTGGGCGTGAACGCCGCCGGGGCCGAAGAGACCCATAATGTGCAGCGCGCTATCGTGGGCTTGAACATGACGAACCGCATCCAGCAGCACCTCGTTCTCAAAAAAATCGCCGTCGGCGATCGACTTACTGATGCGTGTCAGTTCCTGATAAACCACGAAGCCGGCGCCGATATTGAGATGGCCGACCTCGGAGTTTCCGATCTGGCCTTCCGGCAGACCGACGGCCATGCCGGAGGCGGCCAATTGCGTGAAGGGGCGCTCGGCGATCAACCGGTCAACATTCGGTGTTTCGGCAAGATCGACGGCATTGCCGGGGCCGGGTTCCGTCAGGCCCCAACCGTCCATGATCGCCAACACAACCGGACGCGGACGACGAGTCTCCGTCATCAAAAACCTCCCCCTGATGTCAATGCAGCATGCAGCATACGAAATGCAGCATGCAGAATGCGAAATGCAGAATGAGATTGCTGGTAGGCATTATACCGCGTTGGGGATGATACGCAGAGCCGCGCCGGCGGGCGCCGGTACGTTTAAGGGCGGACAGCAATCCTGTTTGCATCCCGCCATGCATGGCGTCGTGATGCGCGAAAACCCCGCATCCCGCCCCTGGCGCGACTTCCCGCTCCCTCCGAGAGAGCGGGGCCGGGAGAGCGGGCCAGCACGCCCGTCCCAACGCCATGAATCCCCTCGTCGCCCCTGGGTTCTGTCCGCCCATGAACGCCGGTACGGTTCGGCATATGTGTTTGGGTTAGCCGAGACCGACGGCGACGAGGGCGATGCGGCCGGCGGCGAGGAGTGAGAAGCAGGCGGTAATGATCAACGGGACGACGGTAAGGAGCACCGTGAGCACACGTTCGCCGGGCGAGGCGGCCGCGCTGACGAAGCCGCGCAATAGTTCGCGCTGCAACATGATCCAGCCGCCCCAGAAGAGCAGGCCGGAGACGGCGACGAAGGCGAGGGCTGCGCCGAGCGCGATAACGGAGCCGAGGACGGCCATGATGGCAACCTTTCTTCTGATCGCCGACGGACAGGAATAGTCTACGCTAACGTGAGTATACCACGCGGCCCTGTTGCGACGGGGCCGCGCACAAAAAAACGCCGATCCGCTTGATCGACGCGCACTGGTTACAACATTCCGCTGATCCGGGTGCTTTCGAGCATATGTAAGATACTCGATCCTTTGATAAACACCCGCCGTATGCTCTCGGGCCGGCTGGCCTCAAGTTGGCCGGCGGCGATCAGGCGCTTGACGGTGCTTAAGCTCACACCAAGCAATTCCGCCGTTTCTTCACGTGAATAGATCGCATCCGGGTTGATGCCGTTACGCTGGGTCATGATAATCCTCCTGATGTGTGTCATAGCCATTGCGAGGAGTTTACCACGGTTCATCAGGGTTGTCCACGGCTCAAATTCGTATCTTTGCGGTTGGCTGAGTCAGGCTATACTTGGCTTGAGGAGCAGTGAAGGAGTACACCATGTCCGACGTGATCCGTGAGTTGATTGTATACGCCTGCCCGCGCGGTTCGTTGGCGGAACAGATCCACGCCTTTTATGCCGCGAGCCGCAACCGCTTTGGTTCGAATACGGCGCACACTTACCCGCCGCATATCACGCTGACCGGCTTTTTTCATGATGAGCCGGGATCGATTCGCGGCTATTGTGCTGCGTTGGCGGCGGCGCACACCCAGATGTTGCGCGAACAACCGATGACGGAGATCGCCATTACCGAGTTGCGGCTTAGGGCCGAATTCCACGGCCTGTTGATCAGTTCATGCTGGTTGGAGGAATTGACGGCGATCTTCGCAACTCGGGCGGTTTCGCCAACGCGCCGTGATGCTATTCGCTGCAAGCGCAATCTGCATCTGAGCCTGGCGTATGGCTTTCCTGCCGATCAGGGGCCGGGATTGGCCGTTCTGGCCCGTGAGCTGGTTGATCCGGCTGCGCCGGTGCAATGGGTGCTTGGGCTGTATGAGCGGCGGAACGACGAGTGGATCACGCACTGCGAGTGGGACACAGCGCGGGCGTGAGTTGCGCGGGTCCGAATCTGTCTGGCATGCGCTGTATAATGCTGCGTTCCGCATTCCGCATTCGTTCTAGGGTTGAGCTTCGGCAATGAGCAAGATCGGCATTGGATCCGGTTCGGCCTCGGCTTCGGCTTCGGCGCAGGCGATCTGTAGTGCCGGATCGAGGTGATCGGGCAGGTGCGGCTGAATACTCGGCCATGCGGCCAGCGGCAAGGCGGCGGCCAGCGGCGTGAGGCCGGGCGGCTCAAGCAGATATGCGCGCAGCCGCACCTGCTGAAACCCGGCATTCTGGAGTTCGATGGTCAGTTCGGCGCCGAGATCGTCGGCGGGTGGCGGC
>JAAUQO010000368.1 GCA_012032775.1 Oscillochloris sp.
CCGGAGCCGGATCTCGGTTTTATCGGTCGCGACGAAACCCTGTTGGCGCTCGACCGGGGCTTCGACCGCGACGGGATATTGTTGCTGCACGCCTACGCCGGCAGCGGCAAAACCACCACCGCCGCCGAATTCGCGCGCTGGTATCAGTTCACCGGCGGGATCGGTGATGGGCCGGTGCTTTTCAGTTCGTTCGAGCAGCACAAAACCCTGGAGCAGGTACTCGATCAACTCGGCCACACATTCGCCGACCTGTTGCGTCAGAACCGGATCGACTGGTCGGCGCTGAGCGATATCGAGGTTAAGCGCAACCTCGCCTTGCAGATCATGGGCCAGATACCATTGCTCTGGATCTGGGACAATGTCGAGCCGGTGAGCGGCTTCCCGGTCGGCGCAGCCTCGGTCTGGAGTGTGGCGGAGCAACAGGCATTGGCCGACTTTCTGCGGGCAGCCCGCAGCACACAGGCCAGATTCCTGCTCACCTCGTGCCGTGACGAACGCGAATGGCTGGGCGATTTGCCGCAGGGGATCGCAGTGCCGCCGATGCCCATGGCCGAGCGACAACAACTGGCCGAAGCATTGCTCAGCCGCGCCCGCATCCCGTACGACCAAAGCGTCTGGCGGCCCGTGCTGATCTACAGCGGCGGCAACCCAATGGCGCTCACTGTGGCCCTGGGCCAGGCCGTGCGCGACGGCCTACGCAGCTTCGCGCAGGTCGAGCGCTATGTACAGCAATTACGGGCGGGCGAAGCAGCCTTTGCCGACGACGGCGACGAAAAGCGCAGCCGCTCGCTGGGCGCCTCGCTGCGCTATGGCTTCCATGCCGCCTTCGATGACGGCGAGCGGGCCGTGCTGGCGCTGCTGCACCACTTCCAGGGTTTTATCGACGTAGACGCACTTGTGGCGATGGGCAACCCGGCCTACGACTGGCACCTGTTGCAGATCGCCGGCCTCAGCCGCGAGCGCGGGATCGCCATCCTCTACCGCGCCGGCGAGATCGGGTTGCTGACGGCCCTGGGCCACGGCTACTACAACATCCCCCCGGCCCTGCCCTGGTTCCTGCGCCGGCTCTACAAGGAGGTGTACGGCGCTGACCGAGCGCCCGACTCCCCTCTTGCGCCGGCGGGCGAGGGGCAGGGAGTGCGGGCGCCTGCATTGCATGCCTACGTTCAGGCGATCAGCGGATTGGGCGATTACTATCACAATCAATACGGCGTCGGCAACCGCGATGTGATCGGCGTACTGAGCGCCGAAGAGGCCAACCTGTTGCACGCCCGGCGCATAGCCATGGGGCAGCGCTGGTATGGCCAGATCATCAGCGCAATGCAGGGGCTGCGCAATTTGTACGACCAGACCGGGCGGCGGGTCGAGTGGCGACGTTTGGTGGCCGAGATCGTGCCGCTCTTTGTCGATCCGGCCAATGATGGGCCGCTGCGCGGCCGCGAAACCAACACCGGCAGGCGGCCCGCGATCAGTATCAGCAGGCGTTGACGATGTTACCGTCGAACGCAGTCAACACCCGCGCCACCATTCATAACCAACTCGGCAACATCTATGATCAGGTGCTGGCCTACCTTGAACAGGCTGTAGCCCATTACCGCGAGTCGATACGCTTGCTCGAACAGGTAGGCAATCCCTACGCCAATGCCCGGCGCCTGCGCGCTGCGCTGCTCTTTGCCCAGCGCGCTGCGTGGCCTTACATTATGCGGCGATCGACGCGCCTGGGCGGCGCCGATCGCCGGGAGCCTAATCCTCGATCGCCTGGTACACCAGCGCCCGCAAGTCGTTCTCGGGCAGGTCGAACCCAACCATGTACTGCGTCATAAACACGCCGACCAATTCCTCGCGCGGATCGACCCAGTAGTAGGTTTTGGCCGCGCCGGCCCAGCCGAACTCGCCGGCGGAGCCGGCCACCGCAGTTGCGCCGATGTCGCTGCACACCCGCGAGCCGAGGCCGAAGCCGTAGCCGAGGGTCGGAATGCCGGCGATGCTGTAGGGCAGCAGTTCTGCCGGCAGATGGTTGGTGTGCATCAGTTCCAGGGTTTTGCGGCCGATGATGCGCGTGCCGTCCTCGGCTTTGCCGGTGAGCAGCATAGTCGCGAAGCGCGTATAATCGGCGGCGGTCGAGAAAAGGCCGATGCCGCCGCGCAGGAAGACATCGGGCGTATCGACCGGGTAGGTATCGGCTACTTCGCGCCGGCCGCTATTGCCGCTGGCGAAATGGCCAAACAGCGCGCTGAAGGTCATGCCCTGCTCGAAGAGATCGGGCAGGCCGTACATCGCCGCGAGCCGGCTGCGCTTCTCGGGCGACACGCCGAAGGCGGTGTCTTCCATACCGAGCGGCCGGAACATACGCTCCTGCAAGAACTGGCCGAGCGGCTGGCCTGAGATGACCTGGATCAGATGCGCCGCCACATCGGTGCCGAGGCTGTAGTGCCACTGGCTGCCGGGATGGAAGGCCAGCGGGATGCGCGCCAACTCATCGATCACGCCCTCAAGCGTGCGGGTGGCGTCATTCATCAGCCGGGCCTCGCGATACATCTGGCCAACCGGAAAATCCTCCAGGAAGTCGTAGCTCAGGCCGCTGCAATGGGTCATCAGGTCGCGAACCTGGATCGGGCGCAGCGGATTCTGGTCGGCCAGGCTGCCATCGCCCTGCAGTACTTTGGTGGCGGCGAAGGCCGGAATAAACTTGGCGACCGGATCGAGCAGCGAGAACTTGCCCTCCTCGTAGAGCGTCATCAGCGCGGTGTAGATGATCGGCTTAGTCATCGAGTAGATCCGAAAAATCGTGTCGTCGGCCATCGCCACGCCGGCCTCTTTATCTTGCCAGCCGACCTGATCGCTGTACACGATCTTGCCGCGCCGCGCGACCATAGTGCTGATCCCGGCGTAGCCGTTTTGATCGACATAACGCTGCATCACCGGCCTGATCCGCTCAAGCCGCTCGGCATTCATCCCAACACTCTCGGGCGCGTCCACTAGTTGAGTCATCGAAGTTCTCCTTTAATGATGGATTCGGTTGCAGATTCTTCGGCCCGGCATCCTGTATTCTCACGCCAGGCCACATTCGCGGGGCGCACAACGCCGCAATGAAAACAGGCCGCTACGGTTCCTGGTTCTCGGTTCTCGGCTCCAGTTCTCGGTTCTCGGTTCTCGGCTCCGGTTCTCGGCTCTCGGCTCCAGTTCTAAGTTCTCGGTTCTGAGTTC
>JAAUQO010000133.1 GCA_012032775.1 Oscillochloris sp.
GGAGATCTCGGGATCCCAGCCTGCGGCGCTCCCCCAAGCTTATCGGAGCGGTGCCCCGTCCTTCCTCGGCACGCAGCGCCAGGGCATCCATCGTGTGCTCATCATGTCTTCCCACCCCACCCGGACGCGCGCGTGCGCGCGGCGGGGGCAGGGTGAGCATCCGTTCATACGGCCAAAAACGACCAGTATGGGTCGGTATCCACGCATCAGTTGGTAAGGTACGGTGGTGGCGGAACCTGCGGTTCACGGCACAACGGGCGCGAGTATACGCCACATACGTATTGCTGTCAAATTGGTTTGTGTCGTAATTGACGAAGGCATCAGCACGCGCTAGAATGGCGGCACGCTGCTCGCTGCTAATCGCTCTTACGACAGGCACGTTATGACGACCCGCGACCTAATCGCCCTCGGTGTGTCGTTCGTGTACGCCTTCGGTCTACTCATCTTTGCTGAGATTGTTCGTCGTTGGCGCGGTTACCCTCAGGATTTCACCCGCAAGATCGTCCATGTCGGCGCCGGAATGTGGGTATTCGGCGTGCTTGGGCTATTCGAGAACTGGTATATCGGGGTGATCCCATTCGCCAGTTTTATTGTACTCAACTACATCTTCTTCCGCTATAAGATCTTCAGTGCGATGGACGCCGACGACAGTTCCCCTGGAACCGTTTATTTTTCGCTGTCGATCACATTGCTCTTTCTGGCCTTCTGGCGCACAAATAGTCCAACTGATCTCGGCTATATCGCGGCCGCCGGTACCATGGCCATGACATGGGGCGACTCGCTGGCATCTATTATTGGCCGGTGCTGGGGCCGCCGCAAGTACACCATCGCCGGCAGTACGCGCAGCTACGAAGGTTCGGCGGTGATGTTTCTGGCCAGTTTTACCGCCATGTTCCTCACCATTTTACTGGTGCCGGGATCGGCACTGGGGCCACTGAGCGATCCGGTCGGCGCGGGAACAGCTTTGCTCGCCGCCGGGATTGCGGCGTTGCTGGCCACAATTGCCGAAGCAGTTTCGCCGTCGGGAACCGACAATCTGAGCGTACCGCTGCTGGCAGGCGGTGTCGTGTTCGTAATCGTAACACTTGTAGGCTAAGATAACTTCAGGTTATTCGGGAACGCTATACAACGCAGTACCTGGTTCACACAGGACTACCGAGGTATCGACGAATTTCCGGTGTCGCTCTACGATTAAGCGCGGTTTGTGCGCTCGCAGTTGCGCCCAGGCGGGAAGATTTCCTCGCCCGTAGGCGGAGGAGAGTTTGGTTGGATAGCCTCCGTATTCCTATCCTTAAGATCGGCGATATTCTGATCGCCTCGATCCAGGTCGCTCTGCATGATGCATCGGCCGTGCAGTTCAAAGACGATCTCCTGCAGAAGATTCACGACACCCGTGCCAAAGGCGTGATTATCGACCTCACCGCATTGGATGTGGTCGATAGCTTTATCGGCCGTCTGATCGCCGATATTGCCGCTATGGCCGGCTTGATGGGCACACGCGTGGTACTGACCGGGCTGCAACCGGCGGTTGCGATTACGCTGGTGGAGTTAGGGCTTGAATTACCACGGGTATTGACTGCGCTCAACCTTGAGAAGGGTCTGTCGGTTATGCAGCGCCTGACGGAGGAGAGCGGCGATGGGGCAGTCTAAGACTGCGGTCATCCGCAGTGATCTCGATATCGTCATCGCGCGTACCATGGCCCGCGACGCCGCTAAGGCGCTCGGTTTCGGCGCGATCGACCAGGCACGTATCGCAACTGCCGTCAGTGAGTTGGCGCGCAATATCTTTTTGTACGCCGGCACCGGCAGTGTTACCGTACGCGAAATTGAGAAAAGTACTCGCAAGGGCATTGAGATCGTTTGTGAAGATCAAGGCCCGGGTATTCCAAATGTCGATCTGGTGATGCAGGACGGCTACAGCACCTCGCGTGGTATGGGCATGGGCCTGCCCGGCGCGAAACGCTTGATGGACGAGTTTAACCTGCGCTCGCAAGAGGGCGTCGGTACGACGATCACCTGTCGTAAGTGGCGCAACTGATGCCACCTGATGCCTGTTGCACCTTGCTTGGGAACAGGCATCAGGTGTCGGCTAGCAACTCTCTCCGTATCTCCTTATACGCAGATACATACCCCGACTTTTCTTTCAGAACCCCCGCACTACGAGTATAATCAGCACGTCCAGTATGTGCGCGTAGAGGGAGGTTCGATGTTTGCACTTCGTGATCATCCACATCGGCGCTATAATCCGCTGAGCGATGAATGGGTGCTTGTCTCGCCCCATCGCACGAAGCGTCCCTGGCAAGGCCAGGTTGAGACGCCTACGCTCGACCAGCAACCGGCCTACGACCCTCAATGTTATCTTTGCCCCGGCAACAGCCGCGCCGGCGGCGAGCATAACCCCGCTTATCAGGGGACGTTTGTCTTTACGAATGATTATTCGGCACTGCTGCCCGATGCTCCGCCTGGCGACTATCAGGCCGGCGATGAGCCGGAGCACCCATTACTTCTGGCCCGGGCCGAACGCGGGATCTGCCGGGTCGTGTGTTTTTCGCCGCGCCATGATCTGTCGCTGGGCCAACTCAGCCCGGCTGAACTGCGTGCGGTCGTCGATACCTGGGCCGATCAAACCACTGAACTCTTCGCGCTCCCGACCATCGGCGCAGTCCAGGTGTTTGAGAATCGCGGCGCGATGATGGGCGCCAGTAACCCGCATCCCCATGGCCAGATCTGGGCAACGGAAAGTGTGCCGATTGCGCTTGCCCGCGAATTGACAACTCAGCAAGCGCATGTTGAACGCACCGGGCGCACGTTGTTAGGCGATTATCTGGCGCTGGAACTCGCACAGGCTGAGCGACTGGTTTACGCCAACGATTATGCGGCGGCGCTGGTGCCGTTCTGGGCGATCTGGCCGTTTGAGACAATGGTGATTATGCGCCGGCCGGCGGCAACCCTGGCGGATCTTGATGCTGCTGAGCGCGATGGGTTGGCCGATGTACTGAAAACGCTGACCACAGCGTATGATCGCCTGTTTCAGGTACGCTTTCCTTATTCAATGGGCTTTCATCAGCGTCCGGCCAAGATCGCGGCGCCCGGATGGCATCTGCACGCTCACTTCTATCCACCGCTGTTGCGCTCGGCAACCGTACGGAAGTTTATGGTCGGGTTTGAGTTGCTGGGTGAGCCGCAACGCGATATTACGCCGGAACAGGCGGCGGAACGGCTGCGAGTGTTGGTGTAACATGCGAGGCGTGGGCGTGCGCAACGCGCTATGCCGCGCCGGTACCCTTTCTTGGTGGGAGCATCGGTGTATGAATATTCACGCTTTACGCGATGCGTTTCAGGAGCGTTACGGCGTTACGCCACGACTGATTGTGCGCGCGCCGGGCCGGGTGAATTTGATCGGCGAACATACCGATTATAACGACGGCTTTGTGCTGCCGATCGCAATCGATCGCGCAACCTTTGTGGCCGGCCGGCTGCGTGATGATCGCACAATCCGGGTGTACAGCGCGCAGTTCGATCTGGAAGATCAGTTCGATGTCGATACCATCGAGCGCCTGCCGGATGCCTCCTGGGCCAATTATGTGCGCGGTGTGGCCCGCGGCATTCAGGCCCGCGATCTGCCGTTGGCCGGCGCGGATCTGTTGATCGACGGCAATGTTCCGCTCGGCAGCGGGCTTTCGTCGTCGGCATCGCTGGAGGTAGCTGTCGGCTACGCGCTGCAACTGCTGAACAATTTTAACTTGCTCGGCGAAGAACTGGCTTTGCTGGCGCAGGGCGCCGAGAACAGTTTTGTCGGGATGCAGTGCGGGATCATGGATCAGTTTATGGCCGCACTCGGGCAGTTCGATCATGCGCTGCTGCTTGATTGCCGCGATCTGAGCTACCGCACGATCCCGATTCCGCCGGCGGTGCGGATTGTGATCTGCGATAGCGGCGTACGCCATTCGCTGGTCGGCTCCGAGTATAACGACCGCCGGGCCGCATGCACCGAGGCGGTACGCTTGCTTAAAGCCCGCTTGCCGAAGATCACCGCGCTACGGGATCTATCGCCGGCCGATCTCGAACGGCACGCCGCAGTGTTACCGGCCGATATTTTGCCGCGCGCCCAACATGTGGTGACTGAGATCGAGCGAACACAGATTGCCGCTCAGGCCCTGGAACAGGGCGATCTCGCCCGCTTCGGCAGTTTGATGTACGACTCGCATGCCAGCCTGCGTGATAATTACGAAGTCAGTGTGCCGGAACTCGACCTGCTGGTTGAATTGGCCCGCTCCGCACCCGGTTGCTACGGCGCCCGGATGACCGGCGGCGGGTTCGGCGGCAGCACGGTGAACCTCGTCGCCGCCGATCAGGTTGACGCCTTTGTTGCAGCAATCGGCCCCGCATACCAGCGGCAAACCGGCCGCCAACTCGATCCCCTGGTTTGTCGGGCGAGTGACGGAGTTGGCCGAGCGAGCATCAAGTAGTCCGATCAGGTGATTCGTATGCCAGTACTTACCAACCCGCCTCGGTTCGGTGCTCCGCTCTCGACAGCGATCGTCCCACTTGTGACGGGATTGCGGCGACGGGCGATGTTGCGCTGCGGGATCACGGAAGATCAGCGACGTTTGGCCGGCATGATGGTGCATTATTACCAACTGGCGGCCCATGCAAAGGCTGCCGGCGATCTGCCGATCGTGTTGATCCATGGTATTGCCGATAATGCGACCACCTGGAATTTCGTGATCCGGCCGCTCAGTATGATCGGGCCGGTCTATGCGATTGACTTGCCTGGTTTCGGGCTGAGCGGCTACCCCCATGGACGGCGCTATGCGTCGATCCACGAACATACCAATGTGGTGCGGGCGTTGATCCGCGAGGTGATCGGAAGGCCGGCGTTGCTGGTTGGAAATTCGCTGGGTGGCTGGATCGCGGCCCGCCTGACCCTGGAGACAGCCGAATTGGTTCATGGCGTTGTGTTGCTCGATCCCGGTGGAGCGCTGCTGGGCGGACGCGGCGATTGGGAAGCCTTTGTGGATACGGTGGCGGTGCCGGATCTGCGTACCGTGCGCCGGATCTATCGTCAGATGTTCGGTGTCGTCTTGCCGCCGTTATATCTGGGCCAACATGGCTTTCAGGCGCTGTTTCTGCGTGATGCGGTGACGCATTTTGTGGCTGCGTCGAACGAAGACGAGTTTCTACGACCGGAGGATCTGCACGCCCTTACCCGGCCATGTGGCCTGATCTGGGGCATGCGCGACAGTTTTCTGCCGGCGGGATCATTCGAATTTTTCCAGACGCATTTACCGGATCCACAGGTGCTGGCCTTACGCGGATGCGGGCATCTGCCGCAATTGGAGCGCCCCCAGGCGGTGACGCGGTTTGTCCGGCAGTTCGCAGAGCGGATCAAGGATGAGGTTGAGCGATGATTATGTCGGGTACGCGAGATGCGCAGATCGAGGCGTTGCAGAAGATCGATATTCACGGTACGCTGATGTACGATGTGCAGTACCGCCACGACGGCGAAAGCCAATCGCGACGGGCGCGTTTAGGCGCGGAATCTTTACCGGCGAATCTGCGGCCCGGCAACCGGGTGCGGGTGCATTACTTGATGAATGTCGCAACTGCGATCGAACTACATAGCGCCGGCTGACTATTCGTCGGTGGTATGGAGCGTTGCCGTAGAACGGGGCATCTCAAGCCAATAGCCACGCCGTGGATCGCCGGGGATCAGGCGCGGCGCAAGCGGGTTATCGCCCAACATCGTACGTAACTGTTCGATCAATCCGTCGATGCGTTCGGCCGCGCCGGCGTGGCCCCGCCCCCAGACCTGCTCGATCAAATATTCGACCGAGTAGCGAAAGCCGGGCTGTGCGGCGAAAATCGCCAGCAGCGTATACTCTTCCACGCTCAGCCTGATCGGGAGATTATCGCGGCGAACCTGATGCGCCGCCAGGTCGATCGAAAGTGTACCGATCTGTAAAGGCGGCACCACAACCGGTGGACGCCGGCGCAACTGCGCTCGCACACGCGCCAGCAATTCATCGGTACGAAACGGCCGTTGGACGTAATCGTCAGCTCCCTGCTCCAACACCTCAATCAGCAAGCGTTCGTTGCGCGCCGGACCAATCACAATCAACGTGCCGGTACAGGCGGCGCGCACATTGGGCAGATGCGATAGATCAGCGGCGTTAGGCAAATCGAGCAGCACCAGATCAACAAGTGTACCGAGATCGGCGAGGATCGCCGGCAGGCCAAGTGCCTGGCGCACCTGATATCCCTGCCCGGTCAGCGCCGAGACCAAAAACTCATCAATCCGGTTGCCTAATCCACCTACCAGCACGTGATATGCGTGCGGCATCGCCCCGCTCCTCGTAGCGCCGTATAAGCGCCGACAATCGACATCGCTACCACGGAAAAATGAACGTCGCCACGGTCAAATTGTTCACGGCTGCGGCACGAAACCAATGTCTATGCGTCATCGCCCCAAGATTGTGCATGAATATAGCTTCCATACATTGTACTCAGGGGCCTGCCGGCGCTGTTCCCGGTGCGGCGCAAGCGCCGGCAGGGGCAATCTCCACCACAACCTGGGCGGTATCGAGCAAGCCCAAAAACTGGCGCATCGCCGCAACGGCTTCGTCGGAAGCGCGTTGCATAATCCCGTCCTCACAGGCAGCGCTAAGGATCTGGAGTTCGGCCTCCTGGCGAGCCAACGACTCCAGATCTTTATTATCGGGTGCAAAGAGCCCGCGATCACGGCTGTATACCCGCGTCTTCTGGCTATCGAGGCTGGCCTGAAAAATCTGCACAGCCGGCAAGCGCACCGTGATCAGGGACCCATCAGGTGAGACCGTCACATCATTTTCGTCTAAGCTGCTCAGATCAACTCCGGCGATCACGGTGCCGTGTGCGATCAGCAGCAACTCATCGCCGGCCAGAAGATCACCGACGATCGGAATACTGCTACCCTGACTCACATCGATCACCCGCTCGATGGTGTACGCCGCCGTCTCAAGCCGACTAAGCTCTTGAATACGACGCACCACCGCAGCGCCACTAACGATTTGCGGCGTTGGAGTGACGATGATCGTGCTGATGTCGGGAACGGCATCCTCGAACATGCTGCCGATACTACCGAACGTACGATTGACGAAAAAGACGACGATCAGCAGCGTGACGATGGCGCCAAGCACCAGGTACAGCACGGCCTGGGCACAGCCGCCGCCGGCGCTCGAACGGCGGCGCGGCGTATAACCGCCGCCGCCAAATCCACGCGGGAGCGCGTCGCCATCATCATCGGCATAGCCGTAGGCATCAAGATTATCGTCGATCTCTTCGCCGCGGGCACGCCGCAAGCGCTGCTGCATCAGATTTTCGCGGCGGGAGCGCGTTTCGTAGTCATCATCATCATCGCGCATGATCGATCCTCACAGGGAAATCGGGTAAATACAGCGTACTGCGAGCGATACCGAATTTCATATCTTCGCGCCAACGTGGATGGCAGCCGCGCCGAGACCGGTCAAACGATAGGTTACGTACTTCCAACCGGCGGCACGCATCAGATCGGCGAGTTGATCGGGCGGCGGGAAGGCTCGCGCCGACTGCGGCAAATAGCTGTATGCACGGCGATCGCCGCCGAACAACCAGCCGATCCAGGGCACAACGCCCTCGAAATAGAGCCGATGACCGAGTCGAAACAACGGATTGCGCGGACGCGCGACTTCCAGACAGGCCATTGTTCCGCCCGGCCTGGTGACACGATACATCTCACGTAGTGCTAGGCCGATATTGCTGACATTACGCAACACAAAGCCGGTGGTAAGCGAATCAAAACTGTCGTCGGGGAACGGCAGATGCAACGCATCACCGCCGACAAACGAGGCCCGCCCATTGAAGGGCGCGATCTTGACCGCGCCGGCCTGCATCATCGGCAGCGTAAAATCAACCCCAACCGCAAGTCCATCGTGCAGCCAGGGGGTCAACTCGGTAAGAAAATCACCGGTGCCGGTTCCGACATCCAACGCCCGACCACCGACCGGCGGCGCAACCCTGGCGACAACATCGGTGCGCCAACCCTGATCGAGGCCGAAGGTCATGACCCGATTTACGCGATCATAACCGGCAGCGATCCGGGCAAACATCCGCTCGACGTAGACAGCTTTTTCTTCGCTGGATGGTAAGACGCTCATGAGCATTGACAATTTCTCTGCTGTTGCCGTTGGGTGGCGGCTGCGCCGCCTACGAACAGTAAAATCCAAACCGTGTGAACCTTAGGCCGGGAACCAGGTACGTAACTCTTGCAGACTGCGGGCCGCGCCAAGGCCGACCATAAGTTTGATCCGGGTTTTCGGACCACTAAGATGCGGCGCAAAGAGCACACCCATACGGCGCAGATCGTGATATGCGCCGACATAGCCATGTTCATCGCCGAGGCTGCCGCTGAGGCAGCGGGTGGTAATGGCGACAACCGTGCGCCGCTGCATCGCATCGGCGATAAGCGGCATCCACCAGGGCGGCACCCGTCCGCCGCCGAAGGCCTCGATCACGATCCCGGCCACCCCATCTTCGATACTGTGGCGCATCTGGCGCACATCGGCGCCCTGGGTCAACCGGATCAGATCGACCATCTCCTCAAGCCGCGGGCAGGCGATATACTGGCGCTCGGCCGGCCGATGGTAGAGAAACAGGCGTTCACCGTCGATCCGACCAAGGGGGCCACCGGCAGGAGAAGCAAAGGCCCGCCGTGATTGAGAATGCACTTTTTGCACATCGGAGGCAGCGTGCAATTCCTCATCGCTATAAACCGTTACGCCAAGATCGTAGGCTTCGGGGGCCGCAGCCACCCGGATTGCGCCGGCCAGATTCACCAGGCCATCATAGGCCGGATTGGTTGCCGCCTGAACCGCACCGGTGCATACCACCGGCTTTGCGCCTTTCAACGTCAGATCGAGCAAATAAGCGGTCTCTTCAAGCGTATCGGTGCCATGGGTTACCACCACACCATGACATCCGGCGAAGACTGGGCAGCTTCGATCCGCCGGGAAAGCTCAAGAGCGCCGACCGGAGTCAGGTGGCTACTCGGCAGATTCGAGAACTCTTCAAACGACAACTGAACGCCGCTGCGCGGCAACATCGCCTGGAAATCGTCGCCTTTCATGGATGCGAGGGCGCCGCCAAAGATCGGACCCCGCCGGGTGGCAACCGAACTCCCGGTCGTGATAACAAGAATGCGTTTCATGGGTGCTCCGGAGGGCGATCGAAGGGGGCCGAAACGGCGCTCCCGATTGAGCGGCGGGCGAGCCAGAAAATCCGCTGACTCTGGGGGCCGGGCGGCTCGGAGGAGAATGCGTCGTAGTGCGCCTCTACCACCAGGCCGGCGGCGTGTACCAGATCGGCGATCTGGTCGGGCGGATAGCCGCGTTCGATATGGATCTCATCAAAGCGATCGTAGCCAGCGTCATCATCGCCGACAAAACCGGTCAGCGCCATCGTAACTTCAGCGACGGCAGGATCGTAGCTACTGCGTTCAATCTGAACATAGCCGGGCAATTCACGCACTTCGCAAACCGCCCAATCATGGGCAAGAAAATACGGCGTGTTCATATCGCCGATAAACAGACCGCCGGGGGCCAACAGGCGAGCCACGGCGCTGAAACAGGCGTGTAACTCGGCGCTGCTGCGCAAATAATTCAGACTATCGTAGGTACAGGTGATCAGATCAAAAGCTGCGACCGGCAGATCGGCATCGGCGCGCCGCAAATCGCCAGCGATGAAGCGCGCCTGTCCGAGCAGATCAGAATCAGCTTTTGCCGACGCTTGCGCGAGCATCGCCGGAGACGCATCAAGACCGACGACATCCCAGCCTTCGGCGGCGAACTCGATCGCCAGCGTACCGGTACCACATGCCAGATCAAGCATACGCCGACCGGGGACGCTGTGGCGGATCAAAAGATCCTGCAGATACATTTTGACAAGAAGCGCAAACCGCACCTGACCGCTGTGATCATAAAAAGGCGCATAGCGCTCGTAAATACTCATGGGCGTGGATCAGCAACGACTCAGCCGGCGATCTGCGCGAGGAGATCTTCCAGTTTCAAGCCGTAGATTTGCGGCGGCGCGATCCCAAGTTGGGTCAGATACTCGGCGAACTGGCTACGATGATGAATTTCGTGTTCAACCATCAACATCAGCACGCGCCAAACTTCGATCGGTTTTCCGCCAACGGCGGTACGACTAAACTGCAACTCACCCTGATCAAGGGTACTGATTAGCGCGATCGCACTGGAATGACTAACAGCCAGATAATCCAGCGCCTGGGGCAGACTCTGGCCACGCTCGCGATTATGCCCAGGGTAAACCCAGCGGCCGCCGGCAGCTACTTCGGCGAACATCTGCTCGGCAGCAGCAACATGACGGATCAAATCCCCACAGGTAAACTCTCCGGTTCGTGGCGCCCAATCGATATGCTCAGGCGGCAACCTGTTAAAAAAGAGCAGTGTCCGGCGACGCACACGCTCGAAATAGTCGATGAAAGCGGGAATGTTGGTGAGCATCGTGCACTCCTTCGGGTTTCAGTGTGCAACATACCGTATTGTAGCACACCGCCACAGCAGACTGCGATCCGGCGTGCCTACGGCAAGCCGCAGCAGCGACTGGCCCGCACCGGCACAGCGGAACTGTTACACCTGGAGATCGGGTTTTTCGCTTGCGCTGCCGAGCGGAAACCAGAATGAGACGATAAAGCCGACGACAATATGCTCGACATTGATCAGCAAAAAGAGCGCCGAAAGCGTGATCGCCTGTTCGGGCAGGTAGTTGTACGCCGCCAACACCGGCACCAGCACAACTTCACGCACGCCAAGGCCGCCGATCGAGATCGGCAAGACCTGCAACACCGCGATCAAGGCCGATGCGCCAATCACGGTCAGCAGCGGCACTCGCCCAAGATCAAGGGCCACAAAGAGCAACCAGAGCCGCAGAAAAGTGAAGAAGGCCGAGCCGAGTGAGAGCACGGCGAGTTCGCCGATCAGCGCCGGGCGGAGGGTAAGGCCGGCGAGTTGCTGATTCCAGCGATCGAGGGCAACCCGCAGGCGCGGCGCAAAGCGCGGCAGCACAATGGTGAGCATCCAATCGCGCGGGCCGCGCGCGGCGATCAGCGCCGTTACCACCGTCAGGCCAAGGGCCATCAAAATCACCAGGGCCGTTTGTAGCTCGCGCGAGGGCAGCAGGCGGCCGAGGGCGAAGATCCCGAGTGTGGCGAGGGTCGCCATCACCAACAGATCGCAGAGCCGGTCGAGCACAACCGAGAGCAGGGCCGGCGCCATCGGCTGGCCGCGATCACGTAAGTAAACCGCCTTGAGCAGATCGCCGGCCTGACCGGGAGTAGTGGAGCCGTAAAAAATCCCGACCATGTAGAGTGCGCAGGCAGTTGAAAAGGGCAACCCCAGGCCCATTTCGCGCATCAGGCGCAGCCAGCGGTACGACTTGATGAGTAGAAAGGGCGGCAACAACAACAGCGACCACACAATCGGCCACAACTCGGCGGTGATGAGGATTCGCCAGAGTTCCCCAAGATCGCTGGTGGCGAGAAAAAACAGCAGCAGGGCCGGGCCGATCAAGCGCAGCATCCAGCGCAAAAGGTTTTTCATAGAATGTTATTCACGGCGCTGAAATCGCAGTGCGGCGATCTGCTCGGCGAGCAGGCCAAACATAAAGATGATGATACTGCCGACAAAGAGCGCAGAGGTGGCATTTGGGATTTTCAGCCAGACGCCGTTGACCACGACACTGGCGATGTAGGCCAACAAACTCAGGAACGCCATCAAGAGGGCAACCGGGAAGTAGACCCGCAGCGGCGCGAAGAGCGAGATGATCCGCAGGATGATCAGGCCGAACCGCACGCCGTTTTTGAGCAGTTTCTGGCCGCTTTTGCCGCCCTCGCGGCGCCGGCCTTCGATCGGCACGAAGCCGACGCTGTAGCCGGCTTTGAGCAGGGCGAGGGTGCTGGTGGTGGGGTAGCTGTAGCGGTTCGGCAACAGATGCACAAACTCCATAATCACGTCGCGGCGCATCGCCCGGTAGCCGCTGGTCAGATCAAGCACCCTGTCTCGACCAGATATCCGCCCAGGGCGTCGAGGGCGCGATTGCCGAGCCGGCGGGCGATATTGTCGCCTTGCGTATCGCGGGATCGGGCGCCGACAACCATGTCGTAGCCGTCGGCGATACCGCCGAGGATCGCGGGGATAAAGCGTGGATCCATCTGGCCGTCGGCGTCCATAAGCAACACCACCTCGCCGGTTGCCCGCCGGATGCCGGTTTTGACGGCGGCGCCGTTACCACGATTCATCGGGTGGCGCTCGACGCGGGCGCCGGCGGCAGTCGCTCTGGCGGCGGTATCATCGGCGCTGCAATCGTCCACGACCAGAATTTCGGCATCGGGCAATCCATCACGGACACGCTGTACCACCGCAGCAATGCCGTGGGCTTCGTTGTATGCGGGCATCACCACGGTAACGGTGAACGGGTACCTGCCTGACGTGGCGACAGTTGGGTTGTTTGCGATATCGGTGATCATTGTCATTGGTGACAAAAGGTTTTTTAATCCACGCTGACCTTGCTGATCATTAAACTCAACAAGCGGGCGTCGCTGCTGGCGGGATTGACCTGGACGGGAATAAAGGTTGGGGCTTGCAACCGGATCTCCAACCGGTTCCGGCCAATCAAACTGTCGGGAACCGCGATCCGGTAATTGCGCCATTCGCCGCCGCGCACCATCACCTGGGTCGGCACGCCGTCGATCGTCAGGTCGAGCGGGGTTTCGCCGGGCAATCCGCCCGTCATCCGCAAAGTAATCACCGAACCGGCCTGTAATGGTTCCGGCAACGGCAACTCGATCACACCGCGGCTCTGGAGCCAGCGGAAACTGACGACATCGCCATCAATTTGCGGCGGCAGATCCTCGCCGAATGAGAAGCCGTCGAGGTAGCCGAAATCGAGGCCGTTGCCGATATCCAGGGTGGTGACGGGATCACGCGGCAACCATTCCATACTCAGCAGTTGGACATCTTCACCGGCGCGGAACTCGGCATCTTCAAAGTAGAACTGCGCCCGTTCGAGATCGCCTTGGGCACGTGACAATGCGCCGCGAATAACATCGGAGCGATGCGTGGCGCGGGTGCCGAGCGCCTCCCAGGCTTCATTGTACATGCCCTGATCGAGATAGACCCGCGCCAGATCGACGCGACCGTCAACAAATGTCGGGTGATATGTCAGCATGGCCTGAAATTCGCGCTCGGCGGCGGCATTATCACCGGCGGCGTAGGCCCGAGCGCCGGCGGCACGATGGATTTCGCGGCGAACACCGTCGGCGATGATGCGTGGATAGTCGCGGTAGCTGATGATCAGGCCGACCATGCCGAGTGCGAGCACGATCCCGGCGATGCCCCAGGGTGAACCGACGTAGGTGCGCAGGGCGGCCTGAGCTTCGCGGTGATTGCGCCGGCGTTGCGCCAGCCAGGCGATGCCATTTGCCAGAGCCGCAGCCCCATAGAGCGACATGAACATCCAGATCGGCAGCAGATAGCGCGGCTCAACGTGGATAAGCATCACGGTGAGGCATGAGTAGGCGATCCAGCCGAGTGCCAACAGGCGAAAGGCGAGCTCATCGGCGCGCGGGCGGGCGACAAGCGCAAACAGACTCACCGGCGTTACAATAAACCAGATCAGATCGGCAAGTACGCCGACGGGCCAGATATCGCGCAGCGGCCGGGTGAAAAAGCTCACCTTGACGAAGAAATCTTCGACAAACTGGGCTTTCCAGATATGAATAAAATGCGGCCAGAAATTCCGTGTCAGCCGCCAGGGTTCCTCACGCATGATCCGGTCGATATCGCTGCTCACGAAATCCTGCCGTTCGGCCTGCGGGATCGCCGCCAGGATCGCCTTGGCCTCGCCTTCGCCGCGGCCCTCGTTCACCGCATCGCTCATGGCCATCCAGAGATTGACCGGGCCAAGGGTGTCGATGATAATCAGGCGCTGGTAGGTAACGTAATTGCGGATTGTCCAGGGCGCGATCGTGAGCACAAAGGGCAGTACGAAGGCCAGAGCCACGATCGCAAAGCGGAGCAGACGCGGGCCGATCAAGCTGCGCCAATCACGCCAGCGGGCGCCGTCTTCGGAACTGAACAGGATCGTGATCGCCAGGAAGCCGACCGTGAAGACCGACCCGTAGAGTGCGGGCGAGCGAGCCAGGGCGCCGATCGCCAGACTAATCCCGGCGGCGACAAGCCAACCCCAACTGCGGGGTTTATGCCGGCTGTCGCGCCAGCGGATCAGCAGCCAGCAATGCAGCACCAGCATAAAGAAGAACAACGGCTCGCTCAGGATCAGCGCCGGCAACTCGACCATCGGCAGCCAGACCGCCATAATCCCGGCGAAGATAAAGCCGGCGCCGGGGCTGAACAGCCGGCGACCGAGATCATAGCCGATCGGAACAAGCGCCAGCGAAAGCACCACCTGGAAGGCGCGGATCATGGTGATGCCGAGGATTGGATCGCCGAGCGCGATCGCTAGTCGCAGGGCGGCGGTGAAGAGGAAAATATGGCCCGGCGGGCGAATCAACCACGAGTTATCGACGTATTCGCCGGTGGCGGCAAGTCGCAACGCCCGCTGATAGTAATCACCGTCGTCGGCGGCTGAGAAGCGCGGGTCGATATCGTTGACGACAATAAACCAGACGCGTAACGCAAGGCCAAGCAGCACCAGCAGGCCCAGCACAACCGTCGTGGTTGAGATGCGCGGCAAGACGCGAGCGGCAACTCGCGACACACCACGCCCATGACTTACCGTGCCGGTTGTTGAAGTCGTTTGCATAGCTTACAGTGTGGCGTTCTGCAACCCATTGGGCCGCAGAACGCCACACACTTATTTCAACTGATACAGACCATAGCGATCAGTGGCCGCCAGACGGGCGGCGACGGGATCGGCCAGCGGCGGCGGACCGGCGGTTTCATCCCAGAGCAGGTAGACAGCACCGCGCGTGCGCAACTCCGCCAATTCGGCGGCACCGACCGGCCGCGCCGTATCGCCACCCTGGGGCCAATCGATCACCCGGTGAGCGATCGCCGAGTACTTGGCCAGCGGCAAGCGCGCCGAGACACGGGCTGCGATCAGTGTATCGCCGGGCGCCAGGGCTTCAACCATGCGCACCGCAGCGATCTCGTCGGCCGGCTGCAAATCCAACACATACTGCCGCCCGGCGCTAAAGCCGTTCCATAGTACCACAACCAGCACCAGGGCCGCGAAGGCCAGGCCCGGCCCGTTTTTGAACAGGCGGGCGGCGGCCCATGCGGCGGCAACGGCATAGATCGCCACGAGCGGCAGGAAGAAACGCAGCAGCGCGAAGGCTGTGGCAACCGAGGCGACATAGAGCACAATCAGGCTGAGCAGGGCCGGTAGGAGCGGATCGACGGCCCGCAAGCGCCGCGATTGCCAGAGCCAGCCGATGCAACCGGCGAGGGCCAACCAGTTGGCCGGCCAACCGAGCAAGCGTAACTGAATCGCCCGCCCGAATTCGCTGGTGTCCTCGGCGCCGCTGCCGCTATACGCGCGCAGATTACTCGCCCAGTTCGCCAGAAAGCGCCCCGGATCGCGCAAAATCACCTCCGCCAGACCGATACTGTTCGGCGCTTCCTCCCAACGCCCCCAATCGGTGCCGCCGTACACCGCCAGCCAGATATTTTTGGCCTGCTGATTGTAGAGCGGCGCACCGGTTTGCAGCGTATTGACCAGCAATTGCGGCGCACTGCCGAGCAAAAAGGCCAGGCCAAAGGCCAACGCGGCGCGACGCGCATTCTTGCCGCCGATCACCAGCAGCACCAGCACGCCCCAGGGCAATAGTAACAATCCCGGATGGCGCATCAGGAAGGATAACCCGGCGAGCAGGCCGGCCAGGGATGCCAGAAGGATTGGGTGATCACGGAATTGCGGGAAGGACTGGGCAATTGGTTGA
>JAAUQO010000134.1 GCA_012032775.1 Oscillochloris sp.
CTAGATTGCTCGGCTCTTCGGCGCGGGTTTGCACGCCCAACGCGGCAAACAGGCAATACACCAGCGAGGCCCAGTAGCCCTTCATACCCGGCCAGGTTGTTCTTGCGATACCAGTCATGCGGGATGGAGGCGAAGAAAGCGTGTAATGCCGGACGCAGGGCTTCGGGATCATCCCGTTCCACTGCCGCGAAAACCCGATCCTCAGCCCGTTGCTGTTCGCGCCGACTGGGGACATACCGATGCAGAATCGCTCGCGGCAAACTGACCCGCACTTCATGATTAGGAAAGCCCAGCCGGTAGCGAAAACCATTGGGCCGCGCCTGCCGCTCTCGCAGGCCGGTCGGTTGCTGGTGGTCGGCGGCGATCTGTTCGTCCGTACCGGGTTGCTCACCGGCTTTATCCTGATTACGACCCGCATGGCGACCGAGTTGGGTGCGCAGGCCGGTGCGGCCCATCAGGCCATCCGCCAGATCTGGCTCTTTACGGCGCTGTTTCTCGACGCCTTTGCGATCACCGGCCAGAGTCTGGTCGGTTTCTTTCTTGGCGCAAAACAGGTTGCGGTTGCCCGCCGGGTGGCTGCGTTGGTCTGCTGGTGGAGTGTGGCGGTCGGCGGGTTGTTGGCCCTGGTGATGGTGCTGGGGCGATCGACGGTCGAGGTGTTGCTGGTGCCGGAAAACGCCCGCGGGTTGTTCGGCGCGGCCTGGTTTATTGCGGCGATTGTGCAGCCGCTTAATGCGCTGGCCTTTGCCACCGACGGTGTCCACTGGGGAACCGGCGATTATGCCTATTTGCGCAACGCGATGCTGGTGGCGACGCCGCTTTCGTTGCTGGCGTTGATGATTCTGGCCCGGGGCGGTTCGGATGTTGCCGCATCGCTTACCGGCATCTGGATTGCGACCGGCTTCTGGACAACGGTGCGGGCCGGGCTTGGCCTGGTGCGGATCTGGCCGGGGATTGGCAAGTCGCCGCTCCGGTAATGCGGAATGCGGAATAAGGAGGAGCGATGAGCAACGAGTTGAAGATCCCGGTGTTCGACGGCCACAACGATACGTTGCTGTCGATCTATCGCCCGAAGGCGGGCGAGGAGCGCGATTTCTTCGCCCAGAGTGAGTACGGCCATATCGATCTGCCTCGCGCCCGCGCGGCTGGTTTCGCCGGTGGCTTTTTCGCTGTGTATGTGCCCGCTCAGCACGGCTCTGCCTCGCTTGGCAAGCCGCCTGAGAGCGGCCCCTACGAGGCGCCGCTGCCCGAACCGCTCGACGCCGATTATGCGCTGCGGTTCACCATGGGGATGGCGGCGACGCTGTTCCGGATCGAGGCTGAGTCGCAGGGTCAGTTCCGCGTAACCCGTGATGTCGCCGCGATTGAGCAGGCGATGGCCGACGACGCAATTGCCGCGATCCTTCATATCGAGGGCGCCGAAGCGATCGACGCCAAGCTCGATCATCTCTATGTACTGTATCAAGCCGGCCTGCGCTCGATCGGCCCGGTCTGGAGCCGGTCGAATATCTTCGGCCATGGCGTGCCGTTCGCCTATCCGCGCACACCCGACACCGGCCCCGGCCTGACCGACGCCGGTAAAGCGTTGGTGCGCGCCTGCAACGAGTTGCGCATCCTGATCGACCTTTCACATCTGAACGAAGCCGGATTCTGGGATGTGGCCGCGCTCAGCAAGGCGCCGCTGGTCGCAACCCATTCGAATGTTCACGCCCTGAGCCAGGTGTCGCGTAACCTGACCGACAAACAACTCGATGCGATCCGCGACTCCGACGGCATGGTCGGCCTGAATTTCGCCGTTAGTTTCTTACGTGAAGACGGCCGCAGCGATAAAGACACGCCGTTGGATGTGATGGTGGCCCATATCGATTACCTGGTCGAGCGATTGGGTATCGAGCGGGTCGGCTTCGGCTCCGATTTCGATGGCGCCACGATGCCGCAGGAGATCGGCGATGTGGCCGGACTGCCCAGATTGCTGGCCGCCCTGCGCAACCGCGGTTACGATGAGTCGGCGCTGCGCAAGTTGGCCTACGAGAACTGGTTAGCGGTGCTGCGGCGCACCTGGGGGGAGTGATGCTTGAGCAGATCGATCTGGATCGTTCACTGAAAAAGAGCGATTATCGTGAGCTATTGCCCGAACTTCAGACGCGCCTGTTCGATATGGAACAGGCGGTGCTGGAGAATCAACTGCCGGTGCTGATTGTGTTTGAGGGTTGGGCCGGCACCGGGAAAGTTCGTACGATCGGCGCACTTACGCGCCGCCTCGATCCCCGTGGTGTACGGGTGCATCCGATCACTCCGCCACGCACCTACGAGACGCAGTATCCCTGGTTGTACCGCTTCTGGCTCAAGATTCCGCGCTATGGTCAGATCGCGGTGTTCGATCGCTCCTGGTACCGCGAGGTGATCGCGCAGCGCGCCGGCAGCAATTACGATCAGCAACGCTGGCTCGAACAGTGTTCCGATGTGGCCTCGTTCGAGCGGCAGTTGAGCGACGATGGCGCGGTGATCATCAAGTTCTGGTTGCATATCTCGAAGAAAGAACAGGCGAACCGCTTCGCCAAGATTACGGCCGATCCGCTCACGGCGCATCAGATCACCGCCGAAGATCGACGCCAACACCGGCACTACTATCGGGTGCGCGCGGCGGTCGAGGATTTGATCGCGCGCACTGATCTGCCCTTTGCACCCTGGCATGTTGTGCCCGCCACCGACAAGTATTTCGCCCGGATTGCCGTGATCCAGACGGTGCTCGCCTCGCTTGAGGCGCGCTTCGGCCGACCGTCGGTGGTTCTCCCCGCCAATGCCTACTCGCAGGCTGCCGATACCAGCAGCAACATCTACCGCCGTGTGCGCGAAGGTGCCGGGTTGCGGATGCCGCCGCCGCTGCTCAGCCTTGAAAGCAAGCTGGGCGAGGAGCATGTACGCCCGAATGTCAGCGCCTTGCGGCGGGTTGATCTGAGTTTGAGCCTGGACGAAAAGACCTACAGCGCCGAGTTGAAACAGCTTCAGGCTCGCATCTACCGGCTGGGCCTGATGCTCTATCACCAGAAGCGCCCGGCGGTACTGGTGTTCGAGGGCTGGGATGCAGCCGGCAAGGGCGGCGCAATCCAACGCCTGACGGCCGAACTCGATCCGCGCAGCTACACCGTGCATGCGATCGCCGCGCCGTCCGGCATGATAAAGTGCGGCACTACCTGTATCGTTTCTGGCGCCGATTACCGCCACGCGGCGCAATTGCGATCTTTGATCGCTCCTGGTATGGCCGGGTGCTGGTCGAGCGGATCGAGGGCTTCGCCCGGCCCGACGAATGGACGCGGGCCTATGCCGAGATCAACGATTTCGAGCGCCAGTTGATCGAATTCGGCACGATCATCTGCAAATTCTGGCTGCAAATTAGCCCTGAAGAACAACTGCGGCGCTTCGAAGAGCGCCAGACCGTGCCCTATAAGGCCTGGAAACTTACCGACGAAGACTGGCGCAACCGTGAGAAATGGGGCGAGTACGAGCAGTCCGTCGATGAGATGCTGCTGCGCACCTCTACCCCGATTGCACCCTGGACGATCGTTGAAGCCGAGGACAAACGCCACGGGCGGATCAAAGTGCTGCGCACCGTTGTGCAACGCCTGGAGGCGGTTCTGGGGCCGGTTGAGCTGTGAGGAAGAATACGTTTTTCGGTGGGTTGCGGCGGCGAAGCCACCGCAATCCACGAGATAGTCGGTTTTTTGCCTCGATCATAAAGCGAGTGAGCGATGAATCAACCAGAGGCACGCGAGCAGGTCGAGCTTGAGTGGCGGGTGACGCAGCTTGAAGGGCCGTTGTACAGCCTTGCGGCCGCCCTTCGCATCCCCGATCGTGAAATGCAGTCGCTCGACGCGGTTACGGTCGAGTTGCCGCTCGAATACCTGCTGGAGGTTAATCCGAGCGATTACGCCGGCTATCTCGCAAGCCTGGTGTTCGCGGATATGCGTCTGCTGGAGTTCACAAACGTCGCCCGCGAGTCGGCCCGCAGCCTGGGTTTACCGCTGCGCTTTGTGCTGATCCTCGACCATGGGGCGCCTCAGTTGCAAGCAATATATTGGGAACAACTGGCCACGCCCGAAGGCGAGCCGTTGTTGGTTGCCGAGGATGTGCTGTTCAGCCGCTATGTTGGCGAAGCTGAACCCAGTGCGCCAATCTGGGAGCCAATCCGCCTGCGCCCGCGCGGCGAGTTTCGCGCCCTGGCCGTAATCGCGGCGCCGAATGATTTCGAGCGCCACAGTCTGGCGCCGATCTACGCCGAGCTTGAATATGCGCGGCTTTCGTCGGCGTTCAGCGCGATTTCGTTTCAGTCGATCGGCGGCTCCGACCCGATTACTCCGGAACGATTGCTGCGATCCCTGGCCGAAGGTTACGACATCCTGGCGATCACGGCCCATGTGTCCCGTTCCGGCGATCAAGCGTTGCTCTGGCTGCAACAGGAATCCGGCGCGGCGTTGCAACTGCCCGCCGACACATTGGCCGCCTCATTGCGCGAATTATCGCAACTACCGCAACTGATCCTGCTTATCCAGCCGAGCGCCGCCGAATCGCCTGATGGGCCCAATCCCGATTGGGATGCGTCGTTGGCGGCAGTCAATCTTGCCGCAGCCGGCATCCCGGCCCTGGTGAGTGTGCCGTTCCGCGCCGATAACGCCGCCGACCGTTTTCTCGCTGGGCTTGTGCCGGAGTTGCGCGAGCATGGGCGGATCGACCGGGCTGTCGCCGCCGCACGCCGCATGATCGGCCGCGAATCCGACTGGTGGGCGCCGGTGCTGTATAGCCGAGTACGTGACGGCTTGATCTGGGCGGAGCCGGGTGATCCGGCGCCGATCGCGCAGCAGTACGCCGCCAAAGGTATGCCGATCCAACAAAGCAGCGACCCGTATGCGGCGGAGGCACCGGTGGAACAAAGCAGTGACCCGTACGCGGCCGCGGCGCCTGAGGCACGGATCACGCAACAAACAACCGACCCGTACGAAGGTGAGGCGCCGCACGATCTGCCGATCCAGCAAACAACCGAGCTGAACGCGACATCGCCGATTGAGCAGCAATACGCGACGGAGATGCCGCCGATCGCGCAAACAATCGCACCGAATGCGGCCGAAGCGCCGCTAGAGGCGGAACGTGATCCGACCCCAACCACACCCGTTGAGGCGACCAAGGACACACCGACCGCAGTCACGCCTCATGGCCCGTCGCGTGAACCTCCGCCCGCCACGAATGGCTCCGATCAGGTGCCCGCGCCACCGCCGTTTGCGCCGCCGCGCGATAATCCGATCACCGTGATCGTCAATGCGCTGGAAGAGCGTTACCAGCCGCCGGATCGCACGCTTGAGGTCGAGATTCGCCGGTCGCAAGTGGAAGTAACCTACGATAATCGTCGTTACCGTAGCCCACTGGATCTTGATATGACGGCGCTGCTCGCCGCCGGTCTGCCGCGCCGCTATGGTGCATTATTGTTCGAGGCGATCTTCAGTAATACGGCCATTCCCGGCTTTGCCGCCACTCGTCTGGCCTACGACCGCGCCCGCACGGATGCCGGTGATCTGCTGCGGATCGTGCTCGATATTGAGAGCAACGCCGCCGAGTTAAACGGCCTGAAGTGGGAGTATCTTTGCGATCCGCGCCGGCCAAACGATCCGCCCCTGGCCGCCGTCGAGCGCGCGCCGCTCTACCGCTTGCAGGGCGGCGGCATGGCGCAACCGGTCGAGGCTCGCCCGCTCAAAGTGCTGGTTGCGATCGGTAATCCGCCCGGCTTAGGCGATCCGAGCAGCGCCAACACGGTGTTGCGTAATCTCGCCGCGATCGACCCGCAGCAGCAGGAAGCGATCGTGCAGGATGCGTTGCAACGTATGAGCGACGCCGGATTGGTTGAGTATCGGGTGCTGGGCGGCCCGGCAGGCCCGCCCGCGACGCTAAAGGCGATTCGTGAGGCGATCGAGGATGGGTATCATGTGCTGCATCTGATCGCCCACGGCCTGATGATCAAGGATGCCTTTCACATTGTGATGGAGCAGGACGGCAACAAGCTGCCGTTTGTTCCCGCCGAGATGCTGCGCAATGCTCTGGCGGGCCAGAAACTTCAGTTGGTGTTGCTGGCGCCCTGCCGCAGCGCCCAGGCGGCAAACAGCGATCACGATGCCGGCGTCAGCTTCGGCGCAATGCTGGTAAATGGCGGGGTCCCGGCGGTGATCGCGATGCAGGATCTGGTGCAGATCGCCACGATTCAGCACTTCACCCAGCATTTCTACGACGATCTGGCCCGTTCCGGTCGCGTCGATACGGCCCTTGCCGCAACCCGTTACGCGCTGTATAGCTGGCTCGGCGACGACGACGGCGATTGGGGCACGCCGGTGCTATATCTTGGTGTGGCCGATGGCAAGTTGCTCGATGTCGATCTGGCCGGCGCCAACCGGCTCGCCCGCCGCGATCCGGTGATCCGCGGTTTTGCCGAACCTATAGCCAAGAACGGCGATGTCGCCCGGCGAGTGGCCGAGCGCCTGGAGCGCGAAGGGATCGCCGGCTTGACGCCGGAGCACCTGCGCGCGATCAGCGGCGCGATCACTGCTCCTGCCGCAACGTCGCTGTTGACGGTGCCCGGCCAGCAGCGCGAACAATTGGCCGATCTGCGCCGGCCCTTGCAGATCGACGCCGCTGAATTGCAGGATTACGTCGAGAATCAGGGCAGCCGGCTGTTGTTGCCGAAAGCACTCTACAAACAAGTTGCCACCGCCCTGAATATCGGCAAGCACATCATTCTGATCGGCCCGCCCGGCACCGGCAAAACTTCGCTCGCGCAGGATATCGGGCGCTTCGCAGCCCATCCGCTGCGCCGCTTCACCGGCGATGCCGTTGTTACTACCGCCAGCGCCGATTGGAGTACCTTCGACACGGTTGGTGGGTATGTGCCCGCCGCCGATCAGACCTTGCAGTTTCGGCCGGGTGTATTTTTGCGGGCGATCGGCGCCGGCCACTGGCTGATTATCGACGAGATCAACCGCGCCGAGATCGACAAAGCCTTTGGCGAACTATTCACGGTGCTGTCGGGTCAACCCGTAGCGCTGCCATACAGCGTCGGCCCCCATCAGGTACAGGTGATCCCGGCGGCATCCGGCGCTGATCCGGCGAAGCCCTGGGTTCCGCCGACGGCTAAAACACCCTACGACTACGTTGTTCACCCGAATTGGCGCATCATCGGCGCGATGAATGTCTACGACCGGGCCTCGCTCTTCGCGATGTCGTTCGCGTTTATGCGCCGCTTCGCCTTTATCGATATGGACGTGCCGGAGATCGCGCTTTACGATGAGTTAGTGTCACGCTGGATCGGTCAGAAGGACTTATCTGAAGGGGATCGCGCGCAACTGCTCGATCGCGTACGTACGCTGTTGACGATGCGCGTGTTGATGGAGCGGCGCGCCCTTGGTCCGGCGATCATCAAAGACATGGTGCAGCATGTCTGTGCACGCTTTGGCGCAACCGATGACACAGCGGTGCCGGATCTGCTGGCCGAAGCATTCATGCTCTATGCCGTGCCGCAACTTGATGCCCTCGATCAAGCCGCAATCGTCGCGATCTACCAATCGCTCGGCGACACATTCAGCGATGCACCCGGCGTCGCCTATCTGCTGGCCCGCATCCGCGTGCTCTACCCGCACATCCGAAGTGATGAGTGGTGATTTGTGCGGCGTGCGGGGCGCGGCGTCGGGGTAAAGGCGAAGCATTTATCGCCGAAAACTCCTATGGATTGCAGCATATCCAGCGAATGGGTCGCCCACCAGATCAGGCATCACCGATGACCGACCTACCAACCCTCGACAACGTAATCCTGCGGCGTCTGCTCGCAACCGTGATGCAGCCGCCACAGCCGGCGATCTGGGATGCGCCGGAGCCGGCGTTGCTTCAGGCCGCTGCTGCCAGTTACCTGCTGCTCGATCACGACCCGCCCTACGACGCCGAGAACTTTGTCCTCACTACCCTGGAGTCGTTGTTGCACGAGGCCAGTCGCAGCAGCATCCACCGGCTGGTGCGCGATACACGGGCCGTCCGCGGTCGGGTGCTCTGGGGTGCGACGATCGCCGCACGCGCTACAGCCGGCCAGGGCGAGCAACCCTACGTCTACCAGGAGGTGCGCCGTCAGTACGACACCCCGGAAAATCGCCTGCTGCGCCTGCTGATCGAACAACTCGCCGCCGCGATCCCATTGGTGCCGCTCGCACTACGGAGCGGTGGGAGCTACATCCCGGCGCGTGTGGCCGGTGATTGGGCGCCGGCCGCGCCGCGTTTGCGACGCATGGAAGATATCTTGATCCAGGCCCGGTTCAGCCCGCGCCTGCGCCATGTGCCGCTGCCCGAACGGGTCGAGCCGGCCATGCTGCTCCGCGCCGAGACCTCCCGCAACGAGGGTATGCCCTTGCCGCCCGGCTCTACCGTCGCTATGCCGACTTACGCTCGCCGGCAGGTTGGCGCCGCGCCATGGCTGCTGTGGGCCGCCGCGCCCTGCCCTTGCCCGCCACCCTTGATACTGCCGCCGAGCCGTGGATTGAATTGGCGGCACGACTTGTGAATGCAGCATGGAGTATGGAGCATGCAGCATGACATTCGTGCGTACCTTTTGCCTTCTGCCTTCACAATTCTGCATGCTGCATGCGCAAAATCGGCCGGGTCAAACAGGTTGCGCCGCCCTCGGCTTTGAGCGAAATCTCATTCCCGACGTAGGTACGCACTTCGCAACCCGCCCCATGTAGGGCCGCCTGCGTGCGCGGATTGCCCTCCAGCATCAGCACTTCGCGCGGCGCCAGGGCCAGCACATTCGTACCCATCGTCGAAAATTCGTCTTCCGGCACATCGATCAGTTGCAGGCCGCGCCGCTCAAGCGTTTGCAGAAACGGCACACTCAGCAGCGGGCGATACACCACCGCCAGATCATTCCGGCCAAGCAGCGAGATCAACCGACATCCAGGTGCAGACATGCCTCGGCGCCCTGGTAGTACGGCAGTTCCACCGGCAACACCGTCACCCCGAGCGGCGCCAGCAACGCCTGAAGCTGCATAATCCCATCGGGGTTGGTGCGAAAGCCGACCCCTGCCGCGAGCGTATGCCGGTCGAGCCAGAGCAAGTCGCCGCCCTCGGCCAATGCCGGCGCAGTTAACCGGCCGAGTATCGGCACCTGGGCGGCCCGCAGCGTAACCGCGATCGCCTCCTCCTCGCCCTCACGCAATTGCTTGCCCATACGCAAAAGGATCGCGCCTTTTTCTGTCACGATCACCGGATCGTGGACAAAGATCGCATCGGCGCGGCCGGGTTGCGGCACGTCGTGCATGATCAGTTCGGCGCCGAATGCGCGCAGAATATCGCACAATGCGGCGTGTTCCGCCCTGGCTGCGGCAAGATCCGGGCGGGCGGTGTAATGCCACTCCGCCGGATCGGCAACCACGAACGACTCGTTGGGCGCGCGAACCAGCACCCGCCGCAACGGCGCAACCATGCTCTGCGAGCCGTAGGTTTGCATACATCCTTCTTTCGCTTCGGGTGGTTGCGCCGGCGCAGCCACATACACAAAGTCATTCGTAGCTGCAAAACCGCAACGCGGCGAGTGCAAAGGCCCGGGTTGCCGTGAGCAGATCCTCAAGCGCCACCGATTCATCGGGGCGGTGGGCAGCGCGCACATCACCCGGCCCGAACAACACCGTTGGGATACCGGCCACATTGCGCAGCAACCGCATATCGGCGCCGTAAGTCATGCCTTCGTACACCGGCGCTTTGCCGCTCACATCGCTGAAGGCGGCGGCGCTCAGTTGCACAATCTGGTGATCGATCGCGGTGGCGGCCGGATCAAAGGTGCCGCCCCACCATTCCAGTTTCGGCGGATGCGCGGCCAGCCACGGATCGGCGGCGGCGGCGGCAGCCACAACCTGCTCCAGTTCGCGCCGCGCCTCGTGGGGATTTTCGCCCACTGCGATCCCGTAACGGCCCTCGGCCACCAGTTGCTCGGCCTCGGAGGAAGCCCACTCGCCGCCGCGCACCGTGCCGATACAGATCGCGAATGGCGTGCGGTAGCGACTGAACAACCCGGCCGTATCGCTATGGCGCAACTGATCGTTCCGGGCGCGCTCCAAATCCAGAATTGCGCGCTGCAACGGCACAAACTTCTCGATCGCGCTTACGCCTTCTTCGCGCACACAGCCATGAGCCGCCGCGCCATACACAGTCAGGCGGAAGTTGTGGGCGCCGGCTTGCGCCGGTGCAATCTTGAGTTCGGTCGGCTCGGCGACAATTGCGGCGTCGGCGGTATGGCCGCGCAGGATCGCCGCCAGCGTACCTAACCCGCCCTCCTCCTCGCCGACGACACTCTGCACCAGAATGCGCCCGCGCAGCTTCACCCCGGCGGCGGCGATCGCTCGTGCGGCGAAGATCGCGCAGCACAGCCCGCCCTTCATATCCAGCGCGCCGCGCCCATAAACTCGCCCGTTATCCAGTGTGGCGCGCCAGGGATCGTAGTGCCAGCGCGTCAGATCACCGGCCGGGACGACATCGGTATGGCCGTTAAAGATCAAACTCGGCCCTTTATCGCCGCCCAGCATCCCAACCACACCCAGCGCCCGATCGCGTGGGATCTCCCAGCTACAGTCGGGATGGGTGTAAAGGGCAGGCAGATCGATCTCCCACTGATCGACCGTCATCCCGCCGGAACGCATCAGTTCGGCCGCCGCCTCTTGCACGGCGATCTCTTCGGGCGTACCGCCAAGACTGGCGAAGGAAACAAGCCGGTCGATCCCGGCCAACAATTCATCGGCGTTGATCGCGGCGAGAACACGTTCTTCGATCGGATTCATTGCTTCTCCGGGGTCGGTGCATTCATAATACTGAATGCCGAGGTTTTCGTGCCGATTGTAGCACAGCTGAAACTTTCGCTTACCAGCGCCGTATATAGCGTAAACTATAATCAAGCGATACAAGGATTTTGTATCTCAAGATCACTGAACCCTGATCCTTTATCTACATCCTAACTATGGCCACAACCGCCTGCCCTTCCTGCGCCAAGCCTGTCTCCGCCGGCGACAGCACCTGCCTTAACTGCGGGTTGCTGTTCGCTCCTGCTCGGGCCACCCTCACGTCAGGCCAATCATTGGCCGGCGGTCGCTTCAGTGTGCTGCGGCCCCTCGGTCGCGGTGGGATGGGTGCACTCTATCTGGCCAGCGATCACAGCGCCTTCGATCGACCGGTGGTGATCAAGGCGTTGCTACCGCTCGACGATCCCGCCGACGAGGTCGAGTCGCGCGAGCAATTCTTAAGCGAGGCCCGCATGTTGGCCCGCCTGAAGTACCCGACGATCCCGCAGATTTTCGCCCATTTCAGCGAAGGGCCGCACACCTGCATTGTGATGGAGTATATCGAGGGGCGCGATCTGCTCAGTGGGCTGACCCATTATGCCGCCGACGGCACGCAGATCCCTGGTCACGCCTACCCGCAGGCCGAGGTTATGCGTTGGGGGATCGATCTCTGCCGTTTGCTTGAATACCTGGCCCGCCAGCAACCGCCGATCATGCATCAGGATATCAAGCCCGCCAATCTTATGCTCGATCATCACAGCGCCGATCTGTTTCTGGTCGATTTTGGTGCCGTGCGTTCACATCGGCTGGGTGCCGTCCGCACCGCCTTCGGTACGCCCGGCTACGCACCGCCGGAGCAGTATCAGGGCCGCGGCGAGCCGCGCAGCGATGTCTACGCACTTGCGGCCACGCTCTACCATCTTGCCACCGACGACGATCCGGCGAATCAGCCCTTTGTCTTTCCACAGCTTGATCAGCTCGGCCCACTTGGCGCTGCCTTACGCCCGGCACTGCGGCGCAATCCCGCCGACCGGCCCGATGCCGCCGGGTTGCGGGCGGCACTTGAGGCGTTACACAGCAACCCGGCCCAATCCGCTCCGCTGAAGCCCTCGCCACCACCTGCTCCGGCAGCACCGATCACGCCGCGCGGCATGGTGGTGGCCGGCGACGGTAGTGCGCTCCGCTCGCCACGGGAATTGGTCACCTGGGGTGAACAGCATTGGGAAGCCTTCGGACGCTGGTTGGCCGCCGAGTTGCCCACGGCGATCACGCAGGCATGGGCCGACCCGCAACTGGATCAGCGTGTGCAGACCGCGATGAGCACGCCCGGTAGTCGCGACGCCTGGATCGATGCGGTGCTGGCGGCCTGCGATCCGCGCGGCTTCGGCGCAGCCCTGCCGCAACTCGATGCCGATACTCGCCGCCTGAGCTATGGCGCCGTCGCCGGCCACGAGCGACGCTGGTTGATCCTGCGTAACAGCGGACGCCGCTATATCGAAGGGGAGATCCGTTTGCCGGCGATACTCATCGCCGATCAGTCGCGCTTCCGGCTCAGCCCCGGCGAACACGTGGTGCTGACCATCGACGCCCTTACCGATCATTTGCCGGTTGGCCGGCAGCTCAGCGAAGAAGTTGCGATCGTAACCGCCGGCCGGGTGCTGCTCCGCATTCCGGTCACTCTTGAGGTGGCGCAGCCGTCGATACTGAGTGGCCCGCTTCGTGGGAATGCATTGTGGATTATCGGCATGGCGTCGCTCGCCGTGATCGCAATCGCCTTGTTTATCGTGTTTGCAAGCTGATTGCGTGGAACAAATCGCTATTCAGCGAAAGAAACTTGCACAAGTATGCTATCATGGCCCTATGGAACGCATACCTGTGCGTGCGCTGCTGCGCGCCGGGTAGTGCGTAAATGATCGCGGTGGGGGTTCCGAACGCGGGAGGCTCGATCAATGTCGATTCGTCGTCGCCCACGTCGCCCGCTGTGTGTCTGGAGTATACTGCATGCCCGCAGTCTGGCCCGGTAAGCCGTACCCCCTCGGGGCAACCTGGGACGGGAATGGTGTCAATTTTGCGCTTTTTTCCGCCCACGCTACGCGTGTTGAATTGTGCCTCTTCGATAGCCCCGATACATCCCGCGAGTCGTCGCGGATCGCGCTCCCCGAACGTAGCGAAAATATCTGGCACGGCTATATTCCCGGCCTCGCGCCCGGCCAGTTGTACGGCTACCGGGTTTATGGGCCGTACAATCCGAACCAGGGCCATCGCTTCAATCCCCATAAATTGTTGATCGACCCGTATGCCAAAGCGCTCAGTGGCACGATCCAGTGGGACAAGGCGATGTATGCTTATCGCGTCGATAGCCCCTACGGCGATCTGACGATTGGTAAGCGCGATAGCGCACCCTATATGCCGCGCTCGGTGGTGATCGATCCGCGCTTCGATTGGGGCGATGGGGCGCGGCCGAATACCCCGCTTCACGATTCGCTGATCTACGAGGTGCATGTCAAGGGCTTTACTCAGTTGCACCCCGATGTGCCCTTGCCGCTGCGCGGGACGTATGCCGGTCTGGCTTCCGACCCCGCGATCGAGTATTTGCAGAAATTAGGGGTGACGGCGGTTGAACTCTTGCCGATCCAGCAGTTCGTCGCCGATCAGTATCTCGTCGATAAGGGTCTCACGAACTATTGGGGCTATCAGAGCATCGGTTTCTTCGCGCCCGACGCGCGCTATTCCAGCGCCGGCGCCCTCGGCGAACAGGTGAACGAGTTCAAGCAGATGGTGCGCCGCCTGCATGCGGCCGGGATCGAACTGATCCTCGATGTGGTCTACAATCATACCGGCGAGGGCAATCATCTCGGGCCGAGCCTCAGTTTCCGCGGCGTGGACAATGCTTCGTACTATCGTCTGGTGCCCGATAATCCGCGCTACTATATGGATTACACCGGCACCGGCAATAGCCTCAATACGCTCCATCCGCGCGTTTTGCAGATGGTGATCGACTCGCTGCGCTACTGGGTGCAGGAGATGCATGTCGATGGTTTCCGTTTCGATCTTGCCCGAACCCTGGTGCGCGGCGCCCATGATGCCGATCGGCCGAGCGCCTTTTTCGATGTGATCAAGCAAGATCCGGTGCTCTCGCAGGTGAAACTGATCGCCGAGCCATGGGATGTCGGCCCCGACGGCTACTGGGTCGGGCGCTTCCCGGCGCCCTGGGCCGAGTGGAACGGCAAGTATCGCGATAATGTCCGTAAGTTCTGGAAGGGCGATGGCGGTCAGGCGCCGGAGTTGGCCTCGCGGATTATGGGTTCGTCGGATCTCTACCGGCATAATGGCCGCCGGCCGTACCATAGCGTGAACTTCATCACCGCCCACGACGGCTTCACCATGCGCGATCTGGTCAGTTATAACGAGAAACATAACGAGGCCAACGGCGAAGGCAATCGCGACGGCGATAGCCATAACAATTCCTGGAACCACGGCGTCGAAGGTCCGACCGACAACCCTGAGATTGTCGAGTTGCGCGAACGGCAGATCCGCAATATGCTGGCGACGTTGCTGCTTTCGCAGGGTACGCCGATGCTGCTCGGCGGTGATGAGCGCGGGCGCACCCAACACGGCAACAATAATGCCTATTGTCAGGACAACGAGATCTCATGGTTCGACTGGTCGCCCGATCCGCAGGCCGATGCGCTGTTGAAGTTCACGCGGCAACTGATCGCACTGCGTAAAGCCCATCCAATCCTGCACCGGCGCAATTTCTTTCTGGGCCAGCTCACACCCGGCGGCGCCGAATACGATGTCGAATGGCTCAGCCCCGACGGTCAGGAGATCGGACCTGAGCTGTGGAACAATCCCGACTTGCGTTGTATCGGCCTGTTGCTCAATGGCAAAGCTATGCGCGAGATCGGTGAACAAGGTAAGCCGGTGCGCGATGATGTTCTGCTGATTCTGTTCAATGCCGGGCACGAACCGGTGCCGTTCATTTTGCCCGACTGGCCCGATGATCCGGTCTGGGAGGTGCTGATCGATACGGCCCATCCCAATGGCGACGGCGAGCTTGCGCCGAGCAGCGAGGTTTTTCAGGTTGAGGCCCGCGGGTTGGTGGTGTTGCGCGAACAGGTTTCGGCGACGATCCCCGAGCCGGTGCTTGAACCGACGAAGGTGCTGCGGCGGGCGCTTCCGGCCGAACCGCCGCCGCCGCCAGCAGACGAGCAGGGCGATGCTCCCGAGCCGCCGAAGGACGTGTCGCCGCCGGAGCAGCCGAAGAAGGAGTAGGTGGAGAAGCTTCATCCCTTTGCTGAATGTAAGGAGGGATACCATGTGGCCGTTTCAACGACAAAGCCCAATTGAACGTACGGTTGACACACTCCAGCGTGATGTGGCGCGCATGGCCGATTTAGCCGCCGACGAGGTGCGCGCCCGGGTGAAGGCCGAAGCCGGCAAACAGATCGCCGATGGCCTTGAACGTATGGCCGACCGGGTGCAACATGCCGATCTGGTGCGCCAGGTGCGGCGTGGCGAGCGGCGGGTGAAGCAGACGGTGAAGAAAGCGAACCGCGAGCTCAAGGAGGCGGCTCAGGAGATCAGCGGGGCCGCCGGTCAGTTCGCCCATCGAGTGAGCGAGAGCCTGGAACATAGCGGCGCCCAACTGGCCCATCTCGGCGAAGAGGGCGCAGTTCAGGTGCGGGCCGCTCTGCCCGAAAAGGGCGATACACGCTGGATTGCGCCGACGGTACTCGGGTTCCTGTTTGGCTTTGCCGCCGGATTTTTCGCCGGGCGCGGCGTGCGGTAGAAAGCATTGCCCCTACCGCGCCAACAATGTCACGAGTTTGCGGTCGATCGCCGCGAGTTCCTGGTGTGGGTGGTGGCTATCCGAGCCGCCGGAGACACGTAAGCCGTGGATGCGGGCTTGCTCCAGCAGAAAGGCGCGTTGCGCCAGGCTGTGACTCGGGTAGTACACTTCGATCCCCGTCGAGGCCGGCTGCGGCCATGGCCGCAATATCTTCGGCATCGGCGGGGATGGCGTATATGGCCTTTGCTGCGACCGGGATGGGC
>JAAUQO010000369.1 GCA_012032775.1 Oscillochloris sp.
GCGCCGATCGGCAAGCCGCCGCCCAGGCCTTGGCCGAGGCGACGATATCGGGAATAATGCCTTCGTGTTCAAAGGCCCACATCGTGCCGGTGCGTCCGACGCCGCTCTGCACTTCGTCGGCGATCAACAAAATCCCATGGCGATCGCAGATCTCGCGCAGCCCCTTCAGAAAGCCGGCTGACGGCACAATGTAGCCGCCTTCGCCCTGAATTGGCTCAACAATAATCGCCGCAACCTCGTCGGGCGGGCAGGTGGTGGTGAAGAGCGTCTTCTCAATAAAATCGAGACATGTCTCGGCCACTCGTTCGGGGGAACTATCGAGCGGCGGGCGGTATGGATTGGCATAAAAGGCGTGGAATGTGCCGGGCAGCAGCGGGAAGAACCCGCGGCGCTGGCGCGGCTTCGAGGCCGTCAGCGAAAGACTGCCGTAACTGCGGCCGTGGAACGAGCTGTAGAAGGCGATAATATTCTGGCGGCCGGTGGCATACCGGGCCAGTTTGACACAAGCTTCCACCGCCTCGGTGCCGCTGTTCGTGAAGAACACACGCCAGGGATCGTCGCCGGGCATCAGTGCGGCCAGTTTCTCGGCGGCCCGCACCATCGGCTCATTATAAAAATCCGTCCCCGCCATATGCGTAAAGCGGGTCACCTGCTCCTGAGCAACTTTGACCAGGCGCGGATGGCTGTGGCCGGCGGCAAGCACTGCGATACCGGCGTTCATATCCAGGAAGCGATTCCCATCAACATCCCAGACTTCGCAGCCTTCGGCGTGGTCGATCACCAGCGGATAGACCCGGCCCATCGGCGCCATCACACGCCCATCGCGTTCTACCAGGGCGCGTGCATTCGGGCCGGGCAGCGCGGCGGGCATGTACGCGCTGGAACTGGTGTTTACTGTGTCGGACTGAGAAGTCATCACGATCTCCTTTGAGGAATTATGGAAACGGGCCGACGCCATTGGCGACTCGGGGTACCGTTGGCATTCTAGCCGAGGCCATTTTTCCCGTCAAGGAGCGAAAAATCTCCCCAGTGATTGAGCGAGATTGGGCGATTGCCCGCCCCCCACGAAGATCTCACCCGCCCAATCCGGCAGCCCTATGCCGCATGGATCAGAAAGTGATCAAAGGTTTCATTCAGATTCAGCCCGAACTGCTCGGCCAGAAAATCGCCGAGCGCCTGCGCGTCGGGAAAACTGATCACCTGCTCCATATCTCCGTCCTGATAAGCCACGCGCCAGAGTTGGCCCAGGCGCTCGTCCTGCCACACACGAACATTCGGCCGTAATGTAACTGCCTGCTCACGCATCGCCAAACTCCTCTTTGTCGCTGTTAAATCCGCCAAAGGTACGGTTCCAGGTATCTACCGGACATCCGTGCGATCTGCTACTGTGATACATGACGTTCGTGCAGGTTCTGTGGTTCTCCTCGTTGATGAGAGTACGATGAGTACAATCACACACCAACCTGAGATACCCCGCGCCGCGCCGCGTGCGACGCAGCCCTGGACGGAACTTGCCGTTCGCGCGAGTGATTCGTTCCGATCGACGCGCCCGCTGTATCAGGGGCTTGCGCGCCGCCTGAAGGTGCGTCCCTCTGCCGCAACAAGCACCACTCAGCTCTATCGGGCGCTTGGCCAGCGGGTCGATCCGGCCCAGTACAAGCCGCGACGGATCGAAAATGTCGCCGCCGAAGCATTGTACGAAGATGGTCAAAGCTACACGGTGCTCCGTAGCCCGAATGGCAACTATGTGCGGCTTAGCCCGACCGAAGCCGAAATCTGGCGGGCAATGGACGGTACGAAAAGTGTTGCGGCATTGGCAACGATGGGCTTCCTCCGCTTCGGTCAATTGTTGCCCGTTGCCGGTCTAGTGCAAGAATTAGGCCAACAAGGCTTTCTCAGCGACTCGCCGACGGGGTTATATCGCGGCTTACGTGAGCAACTGGAATCACAGCGGGTCGAGAGCTGGGGCCGGCGTTTCCTGACATTTTTGCGCGGGCGCGAATTCGCGATCAACGGACTCGACGGTTTTACCACTCAGGTCTATCGATTGGGCGGGCGCCTGCTCTTCAACCGCGGCTTTGTGGTGCTGCACGGCATTATCGCCCTGATCGGCCTGATCTGTTTCGGGCTGCTGCTCGGCGGCAACTACAATCTGCTCGATGCCGATCAGATGGCCGCGAGCTTGCTGGCGCTCTGGGCGGCACTGCTGATTTCGTTTGCGTTGCACGAACTGGGCCACGCTCTGGCGGTGAAACACTTCGGGCGCCGGGTGTTGCGCGGCGGCATGATGATCTACTACGGTATGCCGGCCGCTTTCGTCGATACGAGCGATATCTGGATGTCGGGGCGGCGGGCGCGCATCCTGGTCTCGCTAGCCGGACCGCTCTGTGATCTGTTGATCGGCTCGCTCGCGGCAATCGCCGCATTTTTGTTGCCCCAGGGATGGCTCGGCGCAGCGGCATTCCGCCTCGCAACCGCCTGTTACCTGGCGGCATTGTTCAACTTCAATCCGCTGCTCGAACTCGATGGCTACTACATGCTCACCGATGGCTTGCGGCTGCCGAATCTACGCCGTCGTGCCCTCGCATTCATCAGTGGGCCGCTCTGGCAGAAGCTGCGGGTACGGGCCGATCTTAGCCGCGAGGAGCGGATCTTTGCGCTTTACGGCCTGCTCGCTGCCGCCTATACCACCGTGGCGGTTATCCTGGCGGCGCTTTTCTGGCAGGAGCAACTGATCGGTGTATTAAGCGACCTCTGGGCCGGCGGCATCGGTGGCCGTATCCTGGCGGTGCTGATCACCCTGGCGCAGAGCGAGAAAATCCGCGCCCGCCGCGGCTTCCTGTCGGGCGTGTTCCTGGTCGGCTATGCGGCTGCCCGCATTGTCGGCGAGTTCTTTCGCGAGCCTGATTCGTTCATGGGGTTCCTGGCCTTCGGCGCGACCATGGGCCAGCTGCTCAGCCTGCCGATGGCACTGGCCGGCCTGTGGCTGATACTGCGTTCGCGCGCGCGCTGAAGGCGGCGATCGCGCATGACGGGCCAATGCGGCTTGATCGCTACATGGCCGCGTGCAATGCGCACTACTACGCCACGCGCGACCCATTCGGCCGCGCCGGCGACTTCATCACCGCGCCAGAGATTTTCCAGGGATTTGGCGAGTGCTTGGCCTGTGGGCTGCTGGCGTGTGGGGAAGCC
>JAAUQO010000135.1 GCA_012032775.1 Oscillochloris sp.
CACACCCAGTGCGGCGAGTCGGTCGCGTCGTTGGGCGCAGTATGAACGGGTGCAGGAACTCCGCGCACAGGGCGTAAGCTATCGGGCGATTGCGGCGCAGCTCCACCTAAGCCGGCAAACCGTGCGTCGCTACAGCGTCGCCGACCGCTTTCCTGAGCGGGCAACGCGTCGTTCGAAGGTGAGTAAACTGGACCCCTTCACTCCATATCTGGCGCAGCGGTTGGCCGCCGGTGCGGACAACGCGCTGCAGCTCTGGCGTGATTTGCGCGACCAGCACGGGTATTCCGGCTCACGCGCGTTGGTCTCGCGCTGGGTCGCACAGCACCGGCATCTCGTTCCAGCCCGGGAACATGCGGAACCGATCAAACGACGGCGGGGACGTCCGGCACAACCAGCGAAGGCAGCGCCACCATCGCCCCAACGCCGGCTATCAGCACGCAAGGCGGCCTGGTTGTTGATCTGCCGCCCCGAAGCGGTCACGGAGGATGATCGACTCGTAATTGACCGGCTCTGCGCCCAGGCTCTGGCCGTGGCCACCGCGCACCAGTTGGCGCAAGCGTTTATCACCATGGTGCGGGAGCGACAAGCCTCTGCCCTTGAGGATTGGCTTGCTCATGCGACCGCCAGCGGCGTTCCCGAGCTCCAAACCTTTGCCGCCGGCATCGAGCGGGACAAGCTGGCAGTGTCAGCCGCCTTGACGTTATCGTTCAGCAATGGGCAGGTCGAAGGCCAGGTAAACCGTCTGAAGCTCATCAAGCGCATGGCCTATGGTCGCGCGAACTTCGATCTCCTGCGCCAGCGTGTGCTTGCGCCGACTGGATAGGAGGTGACTCACGGAAAGTGCGGGAGAACCCAAAAACAGGCCAAAGCTCACATCACGCTTGCGAACTCTCCGTCGAGCCGCCAGTTCCATGTCGTTATTGTGCAGCGGCAGCTCTGGATGGTTCAACACCGCCAGTAACAATTCCCGATAAACTGCCGTTTTGGCAATCCTGGCGTCCAAATCTTCGTAGCCGGTGCGTCGTGCCACCAGAGCCTCAAATGCTCTCCGCAGTCTCGAGCGCTCATCCTTGCTCGGGGCCTGGCGAAAGGCGAGCAGTTCGCGGTACAAGGCCCAGTAGTCACGCCGGAAGTCCCCTAACGCGCGCTGATGCTCGGGCACGACTGGGCTCAACTTGGCGTAGTGGCGTCCATCGTGAACCCAGCACAAGGCGTGTTCGTCGGTGATGGCGTGATAGACCGCCGCATCATCGCTCAGCAGCCAGCGCACAATCGGCCGGTCCTTCTGGGCGTGGTAGGCCGCTACCGCCAGGGCGTCCCATACCTGTTGGTGCTGTTGCTGGTTCAGACGCAGCCCGCCCTCGCTCAGTCGCGCCAGCAGTTCTGCAGCCGTCAGTTCTGTGTCCCACGGCAGGAGTGCCAGAAGACGTGTCGGGATGCTGCTGGACAGCGAGGTTGCCTCCATCCAGGCCAGGGCATCCTCGTTGAGGCGGAAGCAGGGCTCCTGGCCCCACAACACAGCCACCACGTCTTGGCGAGAGCCACCAGGGCGCATGTGGTAGCTGGTGAAGAAGGGATTGCCCAGAACGTGGCAAACCTCATTCTGACCGTCGACGCGCGTAGCGGTCTGGTCAGTTGCCAACCAGTCGCTGCTCGCCACCCCAGCCACATGGATGTCTTTGGCCTCTCGCTCCCAACGTCCGTCGTGGTCGGCGAGCCAGCGGGCAATGGTCCCAGCACCAATCTGAACGCCAAGCTCGTCCATCGCCTCGCTCCTGGTAGGTTCTTTCGACGGCTACGTCCCCGAGTCCAACCAACGGCCAACAACCAGGCTCATGCCCGTCGGTTGCGGGCGGAACCCGAGCTGCTCGTAGAAGCGCATGGCGTCGTCCGTGAAGAGGTAGACGTGCTGCCCAGGCAGATGTTCCAGCAGGAGACGCATTATTGCACTCCCGATCCCGCGATGGCGGTAGGCCGAGTGTGTCCAGACATCAACGATATAGGCGCTGCAGACGCCATCCGAAAGCACGCGGGCCGTGCCGATGATCTGCTGGTCCGCCAAGGCCAAGCAGACCAAATGGCTCTGACGAAATGACTGCTCGTACTGCTCCGGGCTCCGGCCGTCGTAGAATGCGTCGGCCTGTAAGGTCGCCTTGAGCGCAGCCCAATCCATGCCGTCAAGCCGGGTTGTGTAGACAATCTCGGAGGTCTCCACACTCGCTCCTTTTGCTGCCGTCGCACGCATCGTATCGCGCATTACGGTGCTGTTATTAGCCGAGCCAACTGTTTGTCCAGTATGGTTATTCCCTTGTTGTTTTGATGTGAATTTACTGCCGGAAGAGGGTTCTTCATTCGTATTAGAGGGGGATTGATTGGACATTGGCTTCTCCTACGGTTTCTTTATGCTGCCAATTGCCGTTCCTCCACCCATCTGACCAATATTCTGCTGTGTGTTGTTGTCTCCTTCTTGGGAAACAGACATCGTCACGTATTCTCTCCATAATCGCTGGCCTCAGCCAGCGGGCTGAGGGGTGAGGTGGGAGCGCTCAGCAATGCGCTCGGCAAGTGATGGCGTGGTCTCGGGGCTGACCAGTCGGTCGCGCAGGTAGTGGAATAACTCCACGCCAAGCTTCGCAGCCGTGGCTGCGATGGTCTGAAACGTGTCCCAGGCACGCGCGCCTGCCCGCGACTGCGGCCCGAAGCTTACATCTCGTTTACGCACCCGCCGTCGGGCGGCAAGTTCCATGTCGTTGTTGTGCAGCGGTATGTCTGGAAGGGAGCGCACGGCCAACAACTGCTCGCGCTTGTCGGCGGTTTTCTGTATTCGCTCGTCCAGCGCGTCGTAGCCCGTCTCGCGCCGCGAGAGCCGGTCAAATGCCTCCGACAAGCGCACGCGCTCCGCCTCACTTGGGGAACTCCGATATCGCAGCAGCGCTCGGTACAGCTCCCAATACTCCGTGCGATACTCCTCGAGTGCGCGCAGGTGGCTCGCCACAACCGGCCGCAGTTTCGCGTAATGGCGCCAGTCATGCACCCAGCACAGCCCGTGCCCCGCACTCAGGTGGTCATACACCGTCGCATCGTCGCTCAGCAGCCATTCCACAATCGACACGCTCGTCTGGGCGTGGTAGCCGCCACGGCGAGGGCATCGCCGAGTTGCTGGAGCTGCTGGCGGCCAAGCCTGATGCCGGCCGTGTGCAGTCGCTCAGTAAGCTCGGCCCGCGTCAGGTCGCGCTCCCACGGCAAGGCCGCAAGCAGGCGTCTGCGGAGTGGGGCCGGCAAACTCGTTGCTTCGAGCCAGGCAACAGCCTCGTCATTCAGGCGGAAGGAAAGCTCCTGGCCCCAGAGCGCGGCCAGCACATCCTGGCGTGTGCCGCCGGGCCGGGTGTGGTAGCTGGTGAACAGCGCGTTGCCGACGACGTGACAGACTTCGTTCTGCCCGTCGACACGGGTCGCGGTCTGGTCAGTAGCCACCCACGGCCCACTGGCAAGCCCGGCCTGATGGATAGCGTCTGCTTCTTCGGCCCAGTGACCCGTGCTGTCTGCGAGCAGTCGCGCGACGGTACCCGCGCCGACCGAAACGCCCATCGTGCGCAGGAAGTGCAGCAAGGCCGGCTGGCTGACATTGGAGGTGTCGTGGCCCAGCGCCGGGATGAGGGTCTGGATGCTGGGAGAAAAGCCGCTGCGGTATCCGGGCGGCAGAGGTGCGAGGATGGTCGTATTGGTTGAGGGAACGAACCACTCCTCACGGAGGAAGCGGATGACTTCGACCTGGAAGATGAGGTTTTGGGCGATGGTCTCGCGCGTGCCGTTGAAGCGGGCGTCCGGGGGCAAGAGCGCGGGGTCGACCACGCGACGTTCCTCGCGGGTGACGGTGAGGGTTTGGTTCTTCTTGGGCTTGCCGCAGGGAGTGCGAGTGTGGCGCTCGGCCTCCGAGGAGTGGTCGGTCGGCGGCACCGACGGCTTGACCTTCGGCTTCCCTGAGCCACCCTTGAGCCGGGCGTTCTCATCTCGGAGGTGTTGATTCTCCGCTCGCAGGGTGGAAATTTCTGCAGCTTGCGCCTCGATGACGTTGAGCAACTGCCGAACGACCTCACGGGTTGCGAGGTCAGAGATGGCGTCGAGGTTGATCTCGGGGAGCTGCATAGTGAGAGAGTTTACCAGACCTTGGCCCGGCTGTCAGCCGCCGCTCCAGCGATTATGGAGAGGATACATTGTGGAACGTCACCGTAATTGTATTCCTGTATGTTGTACTCAGGCTTTCCGGGATGTTTACGAAGCAGTTCATCATTGCGATGTCCAAGTTGAGCGGCTTCGCAGTGTCAATCGCACGATGATCATGGTCTTCCATCCAATCGCTTCGTTGCAACATTTCGCAGCGAAATCCTCGGCCTCTTTGTCTCTACTGGTTTCCCCATCGTTATCTCCGGCGGGTAAAGGAGTGCTATAGGCTGGTTGCCGCGTTGCTCCAACACGCCAGTACGATTCGGTTTATTTGCTTCCCAATAGATTGTTTTGCTCATTGACATGAAATTGGATCGTATGATATTGTTTGGTTCGTCGGAAGTGCGAGAGGAGGTGACAGTTGCTACAGGTGTTTACCACAACTGAGGTTGCAGCCGAAATTTTTAGCACGACGACACAGACAATCCGTAATTGGGTCGCTGAAGGATCACTCAAAGCAGCACCACGTGTTGGTAAGCGGCGGGAGGTGTTACGCATTTATGTTACATCAATGGCCGAGCGTGCGGGGCTTTCTGTGGAAGAGATCTCAAAACACGTGACCGCAATCGAGGAGCGTCAACGGTTAGAGCGCAGCGCAAATAAGCCAGGGGCTCTAGTGGCTGCCTGAGTTTTGCACTCGGCCACTAGAGCCCCTGGCTCCGTCACCCACTGCCATCCCTGGAAAAGCAACAGCGAGTGACTGGGTCACATACCGCCTCACGTTGCATTGTTGCTTAGCTCGACGGTTTATATGTTGTCAGTCCGTTGTGCAGTAGTGGACTGGTACAACCGAGATGAAAACCGTGCGATCACGTCGCATAGGTACTCGGCTCAGGGTTGCAGGAGGTTTATTCGAGAATTACGGCTGATTGACTTGGCTGACCTGTAACTGTCGTGCCAGGGTTGCATTTCTCAAGTTGTCGTATTCTTCGTGAGAAATTAGTCCTTCGTTTAATGCCACGATCAGTTCTCGTAATTCTTCCGAAAAAGTTCTCGTTGGAGTAACGATTCGACGACCTTCAGATGGAGGAGGCAAAACGGGCACTTTGTCGAATTTTCCTTGCTGAGCAAGGAGGTGGTGGCGGGGAGGGAGGGATTCGAACCCTCGACAGGGGGTTACCCTGTAGCGGTTTAGCAAACCGCCGCACTAGGCCTCTATGCGACCTCCCCGTGCGGTAGATTATTTCGGTGGGTGGAGGGGGCGGTGGGATTCGAACCCACGAGCCCGGTTAAGGGCCTATCGCTTTCAAGGCGATCGCGTTATGACCACTCCGCCACACCCCCGATTATAACCGATTTTGCGCTCCTCGTGAACCTTTGATGTTATGCTTTACATCCCGATGATGAATCTCAGCATGACAGTTTGGGCACACAAGTTGTAAATTCTCAGGTTCGTTACCTCCGCCATCACTGCGACGAATGATGTGGTGAACGACTAGGATTTCTATCCGGGAATAGCCGCAAATCTCACATTTGGAACCACGCTGTTCGAGTAGTAATTTCTTAAGTGCCCGCGATTCTTCCGCACGATTGTGTCGGGGATTATTACGATGTTTGTACGTACTGCCGGTACGACCTACGTTTGCACAAGCACGACTGCATGTTTTTCGGTTCGACTTATCGCCGAGAAAGGTTTTTCCACAAACAGGACAAACACGCTCTTTTCGACATGCAATGCCGAAACATGCCTGGCTACAATAAACGGCTCGTGAACGTATCTCAGCCGGCCGTCGATAGATCGCCGTACCACAGATTGTACACGTGCAATTCGGTCTTCGCTCGGTGTGCGTGCCATAACAATGTCTCCACGAAACCGTGTAACGTCGTTATGGTAGCATACCAGAACTTTTGTGTCAATTCTGGCAGGCGGGACAGGAATCGAACCTGCAACCTGCGGATTTGGAGGCCGCTGCTCTGCCAATTGAGCTACCCGCCTTTACTCGGCAGATAATACCACAGCCGGCCTTGCTTTGCAACTCGTACGAGATCGTTTTCTCGCGGCTGTAATGCCGGTTCTTACTCGATCGCGGCGCTGGCTACCAGCACGCCGAGGGTGCGTCCGTCGGGGCTGCCTGGGTCGTATTGGCGGGGTGTGAATGTCGGTGCATGAATGGTGATCTCTACGACTGCTCCGTGGTTGGCGGGGAGTGCGATGCGCTGCTCAGTCCGGTCGGTCGCAACCTGAAATATGTGGCGCTGCCCGGCGATCTCGACGGTTACCGGCACGGTTCCGCGTTGCGCCCAACCGGCAGCGAGTTCGAGCCGCAGTTCGTCGCTGTCGGGCGGTGCGGCAAGCCTGATCCGGGCGCTGTTGGTTGTCCAGCGATAATCTGCTTCGGCAGCGGCGGGTGCGTGAAAGCCCTGAATAAAGCCGAGATCCAGGCTGTTGCCGAGATCGAGCGCTGTTGGCGGCGGTGTGATGAAGCGCTCCCAACTCCAGCGTTGTAGATCTTGCAGCGAGGCGGTTTCGAATGCGCGCAGTTCGCGCTGCGCGGCTTCAGTGTCGCCGGCGGCGCGTAACAGATCGCCGCGCAGCAGATGGGCGTACGGGTGGAAGGGGATAACAGTGATCGCTGCGTCGAGATGTTCAAGGGCCAGTGTATGATCCTGCGCCTGAATGGCGGCTTGCGCCAACACCACATGGGCCAATGCCGAGCGTTCGTCGAAGCCTAAGGCGCGTTCGGCGGCCAGGATAGCTGCGGTAGTCTCGCCTTGCTCAAGCGCCGCCTCGGCGCGACTCAAACTCCAATGTTTGTTCGCCAGTTGCCAGGCCAGCAGTGGATAGTTCTGGTGCCAAAGGGTTAACATAATTGCCGCTATCGGAACAATTGCGGCCATCCAACGAGCCAACATGGATTGTTTTATCGCAGCCCAGCCACCAAGTAGGGTCAGGGCGGCATACGGCAATAGAGCAGGGTAGAGCGGCAGCCGGTAACGCAATTCGACATGAAAAATCAGCGTTGTGAGTAGAATATAGCCCGCCCATGGCGCCAGTATCCAGGCCGGCGAGCGTAAAACACTCAGGATAGGTTGTAAACTGTTTGCGAGCTTTGAACGTCTTATCTGGCCTACGCGATGCGGTTTTTGCGGCGGAAACAGACCAAGCGCCAACCCGTAACTTCCGCTGATCAGCAGCAGGAGCCAGATTCCATCGCCGAAGATCAGGCGTAGCGCCACTTCAGCCGGCGGCACCCAGATCGCCGGGCGGTTGCGCATGTCGTCACTGAATTCCAGGGCGAAGAATCGTTGCAACTCGCCGGCGGCTTTCACGGCAAAGCGGCCGGGATCGGCCCGAATTACCTCTATTCCACGCTCGGTTGAACGTTGCTGGCGCAGCAGGCGATCCTCTCCTAGTGCATACAACTGCGCCTTAACCGCCTCGCGCCCGGCCGGATCATTATCGAGCCAGAGATTCTCGGCCCCGGTGGTGTCGATCAGAATCAGGCCGCCGTAGGTCAGATAATTCCGGGTTGTCCAGGGTACAAGCACGATCCCCACAGCCAGAATAAAGGCGATGCTGGGTAATAGGCGTGTGGCGTATGGCGTACGGCGGGCGCTGTGATCTGTTTCCGTACCTGCTTGCGCGGCGGCAGGGTTGGAGAATGATGCGATCAGCAGCCAGACGGCTCCCAACGGCAGCAGCGGCAAGCCAACCGAGCGCACCAGGCAGAGCGCGCCGACAATCAGCCCGGCCGCAAGTGCCGGCCAGACGGAACGGGTTTGCGCTGTTCGCAGCAATAACCAGATCACCGCCGTTAACCCGAACAGAAACAGCGTCTCGGTGAGTAATTCAGTGGCATTAACCGCCAGGCTGTAGCTGAGTGCGCCAAGGGCCGCTGCCAGCAGTGCCGGTCGCTCAGGACGCGCCACAGCGTGCATCACGGCAATCGCTCGTGTCGCCAGGTAAACCAGCGGGATCGTGGCGGTACTGATGAACACCTGCACCAGCCGCAGGTTTTGCACCAGCGAGTCGAACAGGTAGATGTTTGCGGCGAGAAAGATTGTATACAGCGGCGGACGCATCAAGCGCAGTTCGACATACTGCCGATCGCGCAACAAGGTGAGCGCCTGATTAAGATATTCCAGTTCGTCACCGCCGAGTCCATAAAATTCTCGCCAATTCCAGGCCAATAAACGCAGCCCAAAACCGAGCAGAATGATCAACGGCAGTAGGTAAAAAGCAAGCCTGGATTTGGTTAGATATGTAAAGAGTTTTCTCATAAGAAGGTCAAGGCACACGAATGCCCGGCCTGTATCCTGTACTCTGGATCCTCAACGAAGTTCCGCCCAATCAAGTTGGTACGCAAGCCGGCGTAACTGTCCGACCTGCGGCCCTTGTTGGCGCAGCAGATCAAGCGCATCGGGGATGAAGGTCGGGCTATGGAGCGTGATGATCAGGTCGGAGGCTGTGGGCAGCGCCGGTAGGTCGAAGCAATGTTCCGCCAGTTCGGCGCTGAGTGTAATCCTACCGATCGGTGTGTTGTTCGCAGACACGTTCAGCGTCGGGTAGCCAAGATCCGCCGGCCAACCCAATCCGCTCAACGCCAGACAGAACTGCTGTGGATTGTTGGCGCCGGCCTGGGGAAAGCGCAACTGCGATTCGCCGCTCGCCCAACGCACGGTTGCCGCCAGATCAGGATCATAGCGACCAAGATAAAACCCATTGATATAGCCGAGATCGTTGTCGTCGGCCACGGCGATGCGTTGATCGGGCGGTGGCGGTGGCGCCAGCCAATCCCAGGCCCAGGCCACCGGATTCTGATTATCGACCAGTTCGGGGCCAAGTTCGCGTCGCGCCGCTGCAATATCGCCGGCCTGGCGGAACAACGCACCGGCCACAACCGCAGTGTGCCAGGGTTCCAATGGGCGCATGGCACTGCCGGCCAGTAGGTCGAGACCGGCAATTGGATCGCCATTGAGCCCTGCCAGCAGCGGCCCGCCCACAGCGGCGCTGTAGCCCGGCAGTTGCGGATCGGCCAGGATAGCGGTGGCAGTTGCCGTATCGCCGGCACGCAGAGCGGCGGCCAGTCGCTGTTCCAGCAGGTACGCCGAACGGTAATTGATATTGCGAATGGTGTTTACCAAACTGGAGGGTGACGGCCCGAAGTAGGAGGCCCAGCGCGAGTTAGCGTCGGGCGGGCGCGGCTCCAGGTAGGCGTGGGGCGCGGCGGCAATCAGCCAGAGCAACCCCGCCAGCAACGCACAGGCGGCGCCGTAGCGGGTGCGAACCGTCGCCCAGGTTGCGCGCGGCGAAGCCAGGGCAGCGGCGGCCAGCACAAACAGCAACGGCATCAACGGCACCCGAAAGCGATTGATCGCAAACAACAACGGCGCCACCGCCAGATTGTAGAGTAGCCATAGTCCGAGCAGCATTAGAAGGGCTGAGGGCTGCGGGCTGCGGGCTGCGGGCTGCGGGCTGCGGCTGACCGGTTGAGCCGACATGTTGCCTTTCGCCTTTCGCCTTTTGCATTCTCAATCGCGCCCATCCCAATACCGCCAGCGGTAACGCCAGGATATACAGCGTATCATCGAGCAGCAGCAGCGCCAGCGCATACCATGGCGGTAGCCGACCAAGCGCAAAACCCTGACTCAAGCGCTCTGCCCCGGTATAGTTGATCTGGAAGAGATCGACCAGTTCAACCAGACTTTTGGTGATGAAGGCGCCGGGCGCCGCTTGTAGGAGGCAGAATGCTTCCGCGCTCATCAGTTGTTGCCGCTCGGCCTGCGAGATCGCCGTGGTTGGTGCTGCGAGCGCGGCCAGGAGCCGTGGATCTTGCTGCTCGTACAGGCACGCGCCGGCGCGAATCAAATCGCCGTCGGGATTGTAGCGCGCCGCCAGCATGCGCTCGCGCTCATCTTGCGGCAGGGTTGGATCGAGCAGGGCGAGTACAAAACTACGCACCGGCTCGTCGTTGCGTGTGCCGTCGAAGGCCGTACGGGCGCCGAGCAACAGGTTAAAGGCGCCGGTGGTATCGACGATCACCGGGCCGCCGTAGGCCCGGCTTGCGTAAACCGACCAGGGCAGCACCATTATGCAAAACGCAAATGTCAATATGCAACCGGACAGCAAAGCAGATTGCAAGCGATTCGCAGTGGATGACTGATTTTTCGCGTGCCACAACACCCAGAATCCAACCAGCGGCATGAAGCCGAGGGTCAGGCCGCGTGTGAGGGTGGCGAGGCCGAAGAGCGCGCCGGCAACGGCAAGTGGCCAGTGGCGCAGGAGTGGCGATCCGGGCTGTTTCTTATAACGTAGCCATAGGCCGAGCATCACAAAAGCGTTCAGCAGCAGGCTCAGGAAGAGCGTTTCGCTCAGAAGCAGTTGACTATAGCTCGCCAGCGGCAGATAGATCGCTGCGGCCAGCGCGGCGATCCCGGCACTCCGGCGGCGATCCGTCCCGAGCACCTGCAACGCCAGCATGTATGTCAGGCCGACGTTCAGCAGACTCAGAAGATTCTGTGTGATGAAGATCGGCCCGAGTTCGCGCCCAAAGAAGGCAATATGACCGGCCAGCATCATTGGATAGAGCGGCGCGCGCGTCCAGAGATATTGGGTATGCCAGGCGAACCCGCGCCCGAGCGCCAGCCAATCGGCGGCGGCCAGGTATTCGGCCTCGTCGCCGATCAACCCCAGGCGCGGTAGCCGGTCCCAGAGCGCAATCCGCAGGATGAGCCCGCCGGCCAGGGCCAGCCACAAGGGCCAATGGCGGCGCCAGAATTGGAGCGAAGCGGCCACCGTATCACTCCTTCACCCGGTTACCTTGTCATTCATCACCAATAATCTCAATCTCGGCCAGCACCAACCGGTCGTTGCCAAGAGTCGTGCCGCCTGTGACGCTTAACCGGCCATCAATCGTAGGATCGTCCGGCCGATATACGCCCAGCAACAATGTGTAGCGCCCCGGCGGCAGATCCTCCGGCAGCGCAATTGCCCGGTCGTCACGGGCGGGTTTGCCGGGCAGCCAGTTACTCGTCGGCAGGTATCCTTCCAGCGGCGGGCCGTCCTCACCGGCCGGCGGCGGACTCTCGCAATTGTGGCATAGATGGAGGAAGAAGCTGTAATCATGCTTCGGCGAAGCCTTCACATCCCAGAACAGGCTGATCGGTAGATTGCCGCCGGCCCGATACACACCGGGGCCATCAGGGGCTGTCGCCTTCAGGGTGAAGCCGAGCAAGCGCAGGTTTTCGCCGAATATGGCTTGCTGCGCTGTTTCCGGCTGAAGAACTTCTCCGCTGTAATATGCCTCCGGCGCCTCCTGACAGAGCAGATGCGCGCCGTTGAAGCGCCAGATCCCACATGGCCAGTTCGATTGCTCGCGGCTGAAGGCCCAGAAATTTCCAACCAGGCCATATTTATCGCCGGGGAGCGGTTTATCGACGGTTTTGGCATGTTCCGGCGCGATCAGCAAAAAACTTCGCGTGTAGCCGACCAGTTTCGCTCGCCGTTCGCTGTCCCACTCACGCTGGCCGTAGGTCGTTTCGCCTTGCCAGAAATCGGCGAAGCCGATCGGCGTCGGCACCGGGTCGCTGCTGAAGCGATCCATGTAGTAGTTGTAGAGCGGCCTGATATAAGAGGGATGTAAGACAACGGCATCGTCGGGATGCACGCGCGCCGCCAGTTCGCCGATCGCCTCGCGATACTGCTCCTTCACCGGATCGCCCGAGAAGATCCCGAAGGTCGGCTGAAAAAGCGCCAGTCCGCCGCTAAGCGCGGCCAGCGCCATTCCTGCGGCTGTTGCCCGTTGCACCCAGCGGCGTGGATGGAGCAGCGGCCAGGCCAGTAGCAGCGCCCAGAACGGGTAGACGCCGATCAGATAGCGCGCTTCGTAGAGCCTGGTGCTGAGCAATTGAACAAGAAACAATCCGGTTGGCGCCAGCAACAGGCAGAGCAGGATGCGTGCGGCGCGCCGGCGCGGGCTACGCAGATCGGCCAGCAGTGCGATACTGCCGCCGAGCAACAGGGCCATCCAGGGTAGCAACCACCAGAACGGTACATCACCCGGCCAGCGGTCGAGGCTAAAGCGGCTAAAGGTCAGCCACAGGGCCTCGGGCGGCCCGGCGGGAATGTAGGCGCCGCTGGCGGCCCGATCACTGCCGAGGCCGCGACTCATGGCCACAAACAGGCCTGTGGCGGCGAGGGCTAATCCAGCGATCGCGCCGATCCGGAATACAAGGCGCAGGCGGCTCCAGCGATCGACCAGCAGGGCCAGTGCGGCCCCAAGCACCACCAGCGCCGCCAACCGATGCACCGCGATCGCCACAACCACGATCAAGGCCAGTTGCAGCCAGCGGATGGCTGTTCCGCCCCGCAACACCCGTACCGTCGCCCAACCAATCAGCGCTGCCGCAAGCAGCAACAGGCTATACGTCTTCGCCTCCTGGCTGTACCAGATCGCGAAAGGAGCGCCGACAGCGATCAAGGCTGCGCCGAGGGCGGCCCGGCGTGGAGCCGCGACATCTTGTGGTTCTAGGGCGTGCCCCGCCCGCGCAAGTGCATGGCCGAACCGATAGATCGCGACAACCGCCAGTGCTCCGGCGATCGCCGAGGGCATGCGCAATGCAAGTTCGCCGGCGCCGAAGAGCGCCATCCAGAGCTTCAAGATCAGGTGGTAGAGCGGGTAAGCTGCGGTCGGATTGAAAAGATCGGCCAGCAGCATGCTCCAGGGCTGATTCGCCATCTGCCAACTACTGCCCTCATCAAGCCAGAGGCTTTGTGCATCCAGGCGGTAGAGGCGCGGCAACAGGGCCAACCCAAATAACGCCAACCCACCAATCGCCGTTCGCGCTGCCGGCTCTGCCAGCAGGCGGCTCAACGGCGCCGGGTGGCGGCCAGATATGCTTGTTCGTAACGCTCGCACGTGCGCTCCCAGGTAAGTTCTTGTTCGATCCGCCGGCGTGCCGCAGTGCCGAGTTGTCCGGCCAGCGCCGGATCGGCAAGCAGGCGATTGATCGCTGCCGCCAGACTGCGTGGATCGCGCTCCGGCACAATCAAGCCATGCACGCCGTCGTCGATCACATCGGGCACTCCGGCAACCCGTGAAGCAACCACCGCTCGTCCGCTGCCCATTGCCTCAAGCAACACATTCGGCAATCCATCGACGCCGTCGCGCACAATCGGCAGCGCAAAGATATCGGCGGCGGCCATGTAGGCAGCGGCGCGGCTGCGTTCCAACTGACCGGCGAAGACGACCTGCTCGGCGATGCCGAGGTTGCGGGCCTGTTGTTCAAGCTGCGCCCGTAGATCGCCATAGCCGACGATCACCAGCCGGGCCTGTGGGTGTGCGACACAGATCTGCGGCCAGGCGTCGAGTAACACGCCGAAACCTTTTTTGGCCACCAACCGGCCTAAGCCAAGCACCAGTGCTGTATCGTCAGGCAGCTCCAACTCGGCGCGCACAGAGGCGCGGGCTGCGGGATCGGGGCGGAATTGGCGTGGATTGACCCCGTAGGGAATCACGCGACTGTCTTGTGGGCGTGCACCGATCCGAATGCCGCGCAGATGCAGATCGCTGCTGCACGCGGTCACGGTCGCCGCGCTGCGGAAAGCCAGCGCGGCGGCGGCGGCCAGGCTAAAGTGTTGTTCCGCCAGATAGATATCGCTACCATGCAGGCTAATGACCAGCGGTGTGCGATAGGCCAGCGCCGCCAGTGCCGCCGGCGGGCCGTTCGGCAGCACCCAGTGCGCCTGGATCAGATCGAAGGGCGCCCCGGCGGCGGCGGCGGCTTCCAATTCCAACACAACCGCCCGTAACGAAGCCAGTGCGGCAAACGGCGCAACGGCCAGTGTACGGCTCTTCAGTTGAGTATCGCTCAGAAGCGACTGCGCATAGCCCCACACATTCAGTGCCGGATGGGGCGCGTAGCCAAAGAAGCGCAACCGCACCCCACGTTCTTCGTGCTCGCGCCGTACATCGGGATGAAACGGCGCCAACAGCGATACCAGGTGGCCCCGTGCGGCAGCCCCGGCGGCGATCTCTTCGATAAATGGAGCCGTTGTCTCCCCCGAATACTTCGGGTACGACGAGGCCAGCATTAAAATACGCATAGTGAATGCAGAATGCAGAAGTTAGAATGCGGAATAACGCACACAGCATCGCTCGAAAATCGTTGCGGATACCGCAATGAAGGAAGCATGCCCAACGGTGAATGTGAGATAACACAAACACGATCAATTGGAAAGCATTGCTGATACGGCAACACCTCTTGGTCAACCCGCTGCATGCTGCATGCTGCATTTGGCATTATGAATCCGGCATCCGGTAGACAAACGCCCGGAAATCCTCGGTCGGGCTGGCGTAGATCAACTCAAAGCCGTCGATCACATCGCCAACCTGATTATCGTGATCCATCAACGGCGCGAGCAAGCGCCCGGCGTCGCCTTTCACCCGCAACTGATTCTCCAAAACCAGGTAATCAACCCCGTAGTACTGCGCGATCTCCAGCAGTTGCGCCCGCTCGCCCGTATTCGGGATCATAAGGGCGTGGCGCTCGCTATGCCAGTTTAGCTGCCATGGGATGCGGGTCATCACCTGGGCATCGGCGGGGATATTGGCGTCGAGCCAGGCATACGCCGCCAGATCCGGCGCCCACAACTGCGGTTCGTTGCGCACTTTATCGGCAATATCGGGGCGCGAATAGTTTACCACGGTGCCGATCGCAATCATGGCCAGAATCAAGCCTAACGGCGCCCAGCGCCGGTCGCCGATCGCGGCCAGTTTGTCATAACCGCCCCAGATTGTCCAGGCGGCCAGCAAGGCCAACCAGGGCACCAGGATCACCCAGTAGCGCTCCTCGTCGGTACGCCAGTAGGTGAGCATGAAGAGCACATATGGCGTGAATGCCGCTGCCAACAAACCAAGTAACCGACGGCGGAAACGGAGTGCGCCGATGATCGCCAGCAGACTCAGCCATGCGCCGAGATGCGAGGCGATATTGGTGCAATCGTCGAAATTGGTGCATGCATCACTACTGAAGAGCGCGCCGATACCGCTGTTCGGAATCCCGCCCCAGGCCGGCATCAGATAATCGCGCAACGCCGTTACCTGGGTCATGAACTTCGTCCAGGTTGCATCGAAGCCCCAGCGCAAAATCCAACTGCGATCCGGCAATCCCGGCCCGCCTAACTCGGGGGCAAACGGTCGGTAGATATCCGCCCAGGCATCGCCGGAGGTGCCGCGATAGCCAAGCACCCAGGCATCGTAGCTTTCGGTGCTGAATACGGGCTTACCGAACAGGGCGATATTCCGCACCAGATAGGGCGAAAGCACCACCAGCGCCACCAGCGCCCAGGCTGCGACACGCCCTGCGGCACCCACGAGAGCCTCCCGGCGATACTTCTGCACTCGGTATTCTGCATGCTGCATTCCAATCAGCCAGAGTCCCATGCCGACGGCGATCATCGCGCCGGATGGTTTTTGCAGCATCATCAGGCCGGTCAGCACTCCGGAACCAAGAAACCAGAACCAAGAACTATCACGCAACCTTAAGCGCGTTCTCATTCCCACCCCCCGCTCCTTGGTTCCCGGTTCCCGGTTCGCGGTTCCCGGTTCGCGGTTCGCGGTTCGCGGTTCGCGGTTCTGGGTTCTCGGTTCT